>JALUUK010000356.1 GCA_027021395.1 Acidobacteriota bacterium | reverse complement strand
CGCACAAATCCATAGACGGCATTCACCGGCTGCCCTTGGGGACCGGTCATTTCCGGGATGGCGTGAAACGACTGGTAGATGAGCGAGTGGGCATCGATCACATAGATCTGATCGCCCGGACCCGGGAAAACGCCCTCGCCGAGCAGATCTTCCTCCGCCACAGGAGGGGGCGTGTCGGGCGGCTGGAGCGGGAGTCGGAGTTGTTCGGACGTCATCGGCACCTCGATCGGAAGCAGTGGCGCCGGGGCCGGCTTTTTGTTGACACGCCGGATCGCGCCAAATAGACTGATACCAAGCACTTTCATCATATCACGCTTGTCTTCCGACGCGCATGGGGAGCGCAAGCGGTCGGTCGCGTTGTCGGCCGGGTTCCTGGGAGGAGTTTCTTCGATGGCGTCGCGAGACAACATTGGTCTTCAAGTAGCAGCGATTCTTCAGTTCCTGCTCATCATCCTGCTCGGCGTGACCTGCTACTTCATGTGGACCAGCGCCAAGAGCGAGCGGGCGAAGGCCCAGAGCCTCAACGACGAGGTGCAAAGAAACCGAGGCGCATTGCAGACGCAGACGGCCAAGTACCAGGCATTGAAGTTCATGATCCAGGGCGGGCTGGTTGTGACGGTCGACGCGGGCACCGATCCGCTCGACGCCATCAAGAAGCAGCTCAGCGACGCCCTGCAGAATGATGCTCCGGGAGCACTGAGCGACGATGAACTCAAGTCGATCGCCGACGATTACTACAAGCACATGGCAGCCTTCGGACTCGCGGCGGAAGAAAAACGGAATTACTCCAACCTGCCGAATTATCTCATCACGCTGCTCAACAAGAAGAATCAGGAGTACGCCACGCTGAGCGACGGCAATCGCAAGTTGATCCAGGAGAAGGCGGACCTCGAAGCGCAGCTCAAACAGGCACAAGATCAATACAAGCAGACACTGGCTCGACTAACCGACGAAAAACAGAAGCTCGAAGCACAGTTTCGTCAAGATCGCGACAAACTGGTCCGCGAGAAGGAGCAGTTGGCCACTCGATTGCAACAGCTCGACCAGCAGATCGCCGCGCTGAAGAACGACTATCGCAAGAAAGAGGAAGACTACGTCGCCAAGATCCGGCAGAAAGCCGATGCCTTGAGGAATACGAAGCAGCAGTTGGCCGAGTACGAGAAGCCGTCGTTCGAAAAGCCCGACGGCCGCGTGTCGGTGGTCAATCACAAGCTGCGGCTGTGCTATATCGACGTCGGTTCGGATGACGGCGTGCAGCAGCAGCAGACGTTCAGCGTCTACGATGCCGATCAATCGGAGGTGATGGTCGATCGCCCCAAGGGGAGCATCGAAGTGGTCCGGGTGCTCGGCGCGCATCAGACGCTCTGCAAGATCGTCGATGACGACGTCGACAATCTGATCAAGGAGCACGATACGATCTACACGCCGGCCTGGGACCCCGGCCGCGTGGTGCACTTCGTACTCGCCGGTCTGATGGACGTCAACGATGACGGAATCAGCGACCGCGCGCTGGTGGAACACCTCATCAAACTCAACGGCGGCGTCATCGACGATGTCGTCTCGAGCGACACTCGGTTCGTCGTACTCGGCAAGCCTCGCGGCGACAAGCCGGGTCAGGAAATGACGGCACGCGAGAAGAACAAGTACCAACAGACGGTCACTTCAGCCGCCGAGCTCGGTGTCGACCGCATCTCGCCCGCGAAGCTGGTCGCCTATATGGGCTGGCGCGGTGACATCAAGATCCTCGCCATCGGCGATCTCGGCGGCGAGGAAGGAGGCTTGCAGATCGTACCGTCGCGAAAGGCGGCCAAGGATCCTCAAGCGGTCATCGAAGACTTCAAGAAGGAACTTGAATGGGAACGGAAAAAGAGCGTCCGTCGTGGTCAACTCCCCGCGGAGCCCAAGAAGAAGACGGACGAAAAGGCGACCGACGACGAACCGGCCAAGCCGTAGCTCAGGTCCCGTCCGCCCGACGAGTGACAACGGTCGCCTGCGCGCTCTTCGTCTGGCTCAGCGCCGCCCAGCCCGCGCCGGCGTACGACACCGTGATCGACGCATTTCATGACGCGTCGACCGAACAGGCCCGACGCCGCTGGACGACATCGGAGGGGACGCCACCGGTCGCTGTGGTGCGCGATGGCGATCGCCCGGTCCTCGAATCCCGTCCGCCGACAGGGCCGACAGCGAGCCGTATCGTGCTCGACCGGGTCGGCCACTGGGATTTTCGTTCCCCGAGCGCCTTCCGAATGCAATTGCGCGTCCGCGCCGGGGCCGGCCCGGCGCGCGTGACACTCTATTTCCGCAGCCGTGACGGCTGGTTTGCGCTCGGGCGCGGCATCGCGTCCGACCAATGGCAGACGCTCATCTTTCCGAAATCGGAATTCGGGACCGAAGACGAACCTCTCGGTTGGGAATCGATCGACCGCATTCGCATCGCCCTGTGGTTCTCGCCGGCAGCCGAGCCGCGGCCGATCCTCCAGTTGCGCCGACTGGCGATGGTGGAACACCCGGTG
>JALUUK010000355.1 GCA_027021395.1 Acidobacteriota bacterium | reverse complement strand
TTCGGCAGAGACGGTGTTGCTCTATCTTGCCGAGCGGATTCGAGAAGGGGGTTTGGGGGAAATCGAAGAGCGGGCCGATGCGGCCAAGAATCCCTACGCCATGATCTATCAGGTCTGCACCTGCTGCCGGCGTGGGGCGGTGCATACGAAGGATGGGCTCGTCGAGGTCTCTTCGGCCGAGATCGATCGTGTGGCCGGTGATGCGCTGCGGGAATGCTTCGACGAAGATCTGAGCATCGATCGGCCGACGCCGGAGCCGATGCGGCGCAAGGTACTGATGCGCGACGGGCATCGTTGCACGAACCCGCATTGCGAGCGATCCGCGGAGCAATGCCATCACATCCATTTTCGCAGCCGTGGCGGGCCCACCATTCCGGAAAATCTCACCTCGGTCTGCGGTCGATGCCATGCGCTGATCCATCAGGGCGCGCTGACGGTCATCGGCCGAGCGATCGCATACGGCGAGGGCCTGGTCTGGACGACGCACGGCGACACCTTGCTTGCCGATCTTCGGGCGACGGCCAAGAGAGCCGACAATCTCCCGATCTTCAAGCTCGTGTCCGGATACACGGACTCGTCTGGACGTACAGACTTGTCCAGACGCACAGACTCGTCCGGACGTCTGGACGGATCTCATCTCGGGCGCCCGCGTGCGGTCGAGCGCAACTTTGCGAGAATCGGTGTCTCGGAAAACGACGGTTCGGCGTCCGGACGTACAGACGGGGCAGGTTTCGATCTGCCGCTCTTGTCGACGGCGTTGACGCGCCTTGGTTTTCCCAAGAAGCAATCACTGGAACTGGTCCGTCGAGCCTTCGAGATGCTGGATCCGACAGAGCTGAGCGAAGCGGCGATTCTCAAGGCGGCGTTGCAGCTCGGAGCACCGCGCGGGCTTCGATAGCGGGCTTTGGAAAGGTACGGTGCTGACCGTCGGCGTGACCCTTCGGAAATGGGGCCAACGCTACCCTCGCGCGGGAAACGGCGGCTGGTTCAAGTCAGTACTCCTGTAGCTTTTCCTGAACGTTGGGGGGCGCGTCAGGGGGTGACGTCGAACCAGCCGAATGCGAGGATGCCGGGGGGAGTGTCGGCGTCTTCGTCTTGGAGTGCGCGGACCAGTTCCATGGGGTCGATCTCGTCGTTGAGCACGGCCATCGCGTATCGGCCCGGCTCGATGCTGTATTCCGGGATCACGACCATGGCGGGCGAGCAGAAGGGACCGTCGTCTCCGGGCAGAATGTGCAGGGCGTCGCTCTTGAAGACGCGGTCCATGCTCACGCTGCCATCCTCGCTCTTGCGCATCAACAGATGAGAGATCGTCTGCTGCGCGGTCTCGCGCTTCGGCCCGCAAAGCACATAGCGCATGGCGAGGCGATCGGTCGGTGTCGCCGGAAAGCGATCGGTGACCGTGCGCCACGCACTACGCCCGCTATCGCGCTGAGCCGGCTTGCCGCTACCCGCCCAAAAGTAATCTCGCCCCGAAACCGCCATGAAGCTCGCTCCGAGGGCCTGCCACGTCTTTGTCGGACGTCGTTGAACGTAGACGGTGTCTCGTCCCGCGCCGGCGTCTCCCGAGCGAAGGTCGGTGACCACGGCTCGAGCCGTCAGCAAGCCGTCCTTCTTGTAGGGGCAGTTGATCTGCAGGCTCAGCCCTCGTGTATCGGTCGGCTTGGGAATCTTCTTCATGCGGATCTCGACATCGCCGATCTGGCCGCTGCCGACCTTGCAGAAGACATCGTTGCTGACCCCGCGATCGCGCTCGGCGACCGCCTCGACCATGAGCTTTGCCGAGTATCCGCCCTGGGGGCTCGGCAACCAAGTCAGGTCGGCGAGAGAAACACGCACGGTGATCGGCAACAGGACGTCGTCGCTCCTGGTGACCGGATAGTCCAAGCGTACGTCCACGTTGGGAGTGTTGAAATCTTCGGGGGACAAGAGCGCCGCAATGCGTCGGTTCTCGCTCTGTGTCTTGCGGTTGGGAAGGTAGATCTGGGTGGTGTGGGCGACACGGTACTTCCAAAGATCGGGGTACTTCGTCGTGTTGATGTTGATCGAAAGCTTGCGGCGCAAATCCTTGCCTCGCACGATCTCGACCGGAAGAGTCAAGAGGTAGTAGCAGGAAAGCTGCTGCGACGCGCCATCCATGGCCTGCTGAAGGTGATCGGTCTTGCGAACGACATCCCCACCGGTGTTCTTGGCCAAGGTGGAAAGCATTGCCGAGACGCCGACCGATTTGCGTGTCAGTCCCTTGACGTCGACGGTCCAAATCGTAAAGCCTTGATGCGCGAGGTCCATCACGCGTTGGAGTTCTTTTTCGACGAGTTCTTTCTGGACGAAGGTGAAGGCTTCGGAGGTGTAGACGACGAGCAGCTTGCGACCTCGAATATAAGAGTGGGCCCGCATGATGCCTTCGATCGCTGCGATGCTCGCACGCGGGTTGTAATCGGTGATGAAATCACCGAATGACGGCTGAAACTGCCGCTCGAATTCGATGCCCGTGACGTCGGCGAAGTTGATGTTCGACATGCTCGCTTCCGAGAAGAAATCGTTGACGGCATCGGTGTCCATCGGTACGTCGGTTTCAGTGCGTGAGGCCAAAGAGGCGGTGTCGGCGACGAAGCCCGGCGCGATCGACGACAGGCTTCCGGCGGCCGCGACGCGCCAGGAGGTCGAACGGATCTGCCCGGCGACCGCTCGAAGCTCTTCGGGGTCATTGGTGAATCCGGAGGTCAAGAGTCGAACCTGCCGAGTGACGGCGTAGATCTTGTATTCTTCGCCATTGGATTTGACGTTGTCGGCGAGATCTTCGATGGCGGTCGCGACCTTGTCGCGGGCTTTGGCATCGAGATAGTTGAAATCGATGATGGCGATGATGGGCCGAGTCGGAGGCAAGGCATCGACCGTCGCGGTACCTTCCGCGCCCTCGCCCGGTGTCGTCGGAATCTCGTCGCAGAACGCATCCAAATAAAGCTGTGAGCGTTGCTCGTCGGTGAGGCGCTTCCAGTCGAGGCGAATGTCGAAGTGGTCGAGCGTCAGGTTCGGAACGGAAGCGTAAGAGTCGCCCTTGGGATCGATGACGGAGAAGTCGATCTGAACGCGGCGTGTTTCCACCTCCTCTTCGTGATCGGAGCGCGTGACGTCCTTTTCGTCTTTCGAGTCGCCGGCTACGGCGGGCAGCAGCAACCCGGCAGCGACGAGTCCTCCGGCCAAGGTGTGCCACATCTTGCGTACGCTGCGTAGACGCTTCGTGTCGTCAAGACTTTCATGCTGATTCATGGATTCTCCCCGCGGCGATCTTGCGTGTTTCGACATCGCAATCCTCCAAATCTGACGAATACGTTCTCGCCAACGTTTGTTTTCGTATCGTCCCGCTTGTCTCCGGTGGAAGCATCATGGTAGCGCATCCGCCCGAGCGGTGTCGGCATCGAAGTCAAGAGTCTTCTCACCTGTGGGATATGAGGCGACCTGGAATCGAGGGCGGCAGCGCGTGCGAGCAGCGGAGCAAGAAGCGCAGATTTGGAAAATAGACCGGTCGGTCTATACTGGGGCCATGTTCCAGAGTACTCGCGAGCGTCTCATCGCCGCCGGCGCGCGGCTGATGTCGGAAAACGGCTACCAAGGCACCGGTCTCGCGGAGATCCTTTCCGCGGCGGGGGTTCCCAAGGGTTCGTTCTACCATCACTTCGCCTCAAAGGAGGCATTCGCGATCGAGGTGCTTCGCGGCATGGCGGATGCGAGCGCACGTCGGCTCGAAGAGGACTTGCTGAGCAAGACGGGGTCGGCGCGAGATCGCCTGAGAAACCTCGTGCAGCACGCGATCGAGTACTACGACGGCGTGTCCTGCCGCCACGGCAGCCTGCTGATGCAACTCGGAGGCGAGGTATCCCACAACTTTCCGGCCATTGGGGAGGAGATCGCGGCCGACCTTCGGCGCCTCGAGCAGGTGTGGGTGGCCTTCGCGGAAGACGCCCGCCGTGCGGGCGACATCGGTGCGGAATACGACCCGAAGTGGTTGGGTTTGCACCTCTTCATGCTCTACGAGGCCGCGGTCGCTTGGATGCGCATCAACGGAGAGACGACGCCGCTGATGAACTATCTCGAGATGGTCGACCGTTTTCTCGGAAGCTCCTAGCCCCTCGGCGATTCGACACGGATGCTTTTTCGACCGCACAATGGCGGCATGAAGAAACAAGGCTCCATGCATGGCTTACTTTGGGGCGGATCGCTGCTCAGCGTCTTCGGCATCGTTTCGTATTTCCACCTCTTCTCCCGTTTTCCGGCCCTACGCGACAATGCGCTCTTGAATCTCTCGCTCGTGACCTTGGGCGCGGCCATGGCACTCGGCGGCTTCGTCGGTGTGTGGCGAGCCAAACCTTCGTTCTTCGTGCGGGCTTTCGGCGCTTTGGGGGTCGGCGTGTCGATCTTTTGCACCTTGATGCTCTTTCACTACGTCTTCGTGACCTCGAATACCTTGCCGGAGCCGGATAGGCGCACGCTGACCATCGCATCCATTCCCGAAATCACGCTCAGCGATCAGCATGGTCGCGAGGTCGCGATTCAAGAGCGCCGCGATCGCAAATTGGTGCTCTCCTTCTATCGGGGCCATTGGTGAACGTTTTGCATCTCTGAACTGCAAGGTTTGCAGTCACGCATCGATCAATTCCAGCAGGCGGGTGCGGAAATCGTCGTCATCTCCGTCGACTCCGTCGAGCAAAACAAGAAAGTCGCCGATCGCTACGGCATCACCTTCTCGATCCTTTCCGATGCCGAACTCGAAGCCGTCGACGCTTTCGACTTGCGTCATGTCGGTGGAGGTATCGAGGGTCATGACATCGCACGTCCGGCGACCTTCATCGCCGACGAAGGCGGAAAGATCACTTGGCGCTATTTCACCGAAAACTGGCGGGTACGAGTTCGTCCCGAAGAGATCCTAGCTGCGCTCGGCGGTACGGAGTAGAGGCGGATACGCCAGTACGAGCCCTCGTCTTCGAATAGACCAAGAAGTTCGAGCCCCTCGCGTTCGGCATTGCGAATCTCGACCGCCGAGATGATGTACTCTCCTCCCAACCGCCGAAGTGCGTCGAGATCGAGTTCGAGATTCTGCACACCGCGGTTGGTATGCTTGCTCCACATCCATCTCATTCCGAGTTCCGACGAGAACAGGTAGCAGCGCGAGCCCCACGAGTCGAAGTATTCGGCAAGTTTCGGGTTCTTTTCCAGCTCTTTCGCGATCACTCTGCGGAAGGCGCGCTTGTATTCGATCGGATAGTCGTAGTGATAGAAGTCGAGGCAATAAAAGCCGTTGTACATCGCGACGGCGGGATGAAGACCCAGCGAGACCACACGATAGGTACTCGGGTCGCGGCCGATGAAGCGCTGAATCTCAGCGAAGAGCCCCGTAGCATGGAATTGCGCGAAGGTCGGCTTATTTTCCAGCGCTCCTTGACGAAATTCGCTGAGATTGAAGAGCATGCCGATTTGTAGCGCAACCAAGGCCAACACGGCCAAGCGCGCGAAGCGATGCACTCGGGCCAAGGAGTCGATAGCGAGTCCGAAAGCCAGGTACCAAAGCACCGGGTGCAGCCAATGGAAGCGATCCCACTGAATCATCTCCAGCGGCCCGAGAAGGTGCCTCGCAGCGACGACGGGTTGCCACCGATAGAAACCGAAGAACAAGGAGATCACTGCCGCTCCGCCCACGAGGCCGAGAATTTGCCGAGCGCGGACGCTTCCCGGGCCGCGCACGGCAAGCAGGTACACGCCCGCGAGCAGGGCCAGAGGGGCGACGATCTTCCTGTGGTAGGTGGCCACATGGTATTGCCCGTCGATCAGGTTTTCTCGCGCGAGCGCCATCGATTCGACCCAAGAGCGCAACGACGGGTTGAAGTCGATGCGGTGCGAGATGTAGTTCAGGTCGAGAAGCATCACGATCAGTCGGTATTCGCAGATCAGATGCATCGCGGCGGCAAGCACCATGGCCGAGAGCCAGCGCCAATGCGGTCGCCGGTGTCGTACGAGATCGACCAACCAAGCTGCGGCGGCGAGCACCCAAAAGAAGACCGGCGCGGCAAAAAGCACCGTCGCAAAGGGCATCAGAACGAGAATGGCCCAGTGCAAGGCACGATCTTCCCGGCGAATGACGGCAAGCAGCGCATAGAGAGTCAGCGGCAGTCCCGCGACGCTCAGCCCGGCGCGCACGTAGAAGGGAAGCAATGCAAAAGAAATCGCAGCGAGAGCGATGAGGAAGGGATCTCGTTTCGCTCCGATGATCGACCCGAGCAGCAAGTACATTCCGAGCAGCGCCGCGACGCGAAGGATGACTTGATTCGTCAGGTAGGCACCGAATGGGGTCATCACGCGGTTGAGCAGATTGTGCAGATAGAATTCCGATCCGAGCGTTCCGCGGGGAAGCCCGTTCATGATCTGAGGTAGGGGCGTATCCGAAGCGGCGAAGTAGGCGCCGGGGCTTTCGAGCGCGCGCAAGGCCGCGGAAGCATCGAGATTGTCGTGGATCAGAACGTGCGTGTCTTCCCAACCGACCAGCATCGGCGAGCAGTAGGCCAAGACCAAGAGCAGGCCGAGCAGGAGATAGGGGTCGGTCAGCACGGAGCCGGAGCGCGTTCGCCGCGTGGGCGGAGTCTGCGCCTTCGGTTCGCTCGCGACGTCCATTCTGCAAGATATAGCATTGCAAGGTCTTGGGGTCGATGTGGGCTATCGCCTCGCTTTCGCTCAAGGACTTGCCTGAGAGCTTGACCGAATCAGGGATCGTCCTAGATTTACCGGTGATTCCCGGTTGATTTCGAACAGGGCAGGAAGACCCTCGTGGCAGCCATTTCCATTCCGTTCAACCGGCCCTCTCTGACCGGCAAAGAACTCGAATACATCGCCGAAGCGCTTCGTGCGGGCCATGCGGCCGGAGACGGTCCCTTCGCTGCGCGCTGCCAAGCTCTCTTGGAAGAAATGCTCGGTGTTCCCAAGGTGCTGCTGACGACTTCGTGCACACACGCGCTCGAACTTTGCGCATTGCTGCTCGATCTCGAGCCGGGAGACGAGGTGATCATGCCCTCCTTCACCTTCGTCTCGACGGCCAATGCTTTCGCGCTGCGCGACGCGCGGCCGGTGTTTTGCGACATTCGCGCCGATACCTTGAACATCGACGAAAGGATCATTGAATCACTCGTCACCGCAAGAACGCGGGCCATCGTCGTCGTCCACTATGCCGGGGTCGCCAGCGAAATGCGCGAGATTCTGCGCATCGCAGACAAGCACGATCTAGCGGTGATCGAAGACAACGCCCACGGCCTGATGGGACGATATCGTGGTCGCCCGCTTGGAACCTTCGGACGGCTCGCGACTCAGAGCTTTCACGAGACCAAGAACATCGTTTGCGGAGAGGGCGGCGCCTTGTTGATCAACGACGAGAGGTTGAGCGAACGGGCGGAGATCCTCCGCGAGAAGGGGACGAACCGCTCTCAGTTCTTTCGTGGAGAGGTCGATCGCTACACCTGGGTCGATCTCGGGTCGAGCTATGCCATCTCGGACATTCTCGCAGCGTTCCTGCTCGCTCAACTCGAAGCGGCGGAGGGGATCCAGGAAAAGCGTCGCGCGCTTTGGAAGCGCTACGAAGAGGGTCTTAGGCAGTGGGCGGAAGAAGAAGATGTCGTACTTCCCACCGTTCCGGCGCACTGCGATTCATCGCATCATATGTTTCACGTCTTGATGCCGGATGCGGCCGCCCGAGGTCGCGCGATCGCACATCTCGAGGAACGTGGTGTGCTCGGCGTCTTCCACTATGTGCCCCTCCACACCTCGCCGCGCGGCCTCGCACTTGGCGGATCGCCGGGAGATTGTCCGGTGACGGAGGACGTGAGCGAACGATTACTGCGTCTTCCGTTCTACAATGATCTCGACGAAGTCCGGCAGCAAACGGTCATCGATGCGCTCGCTTCCTTTCACTGTGCGTCTGCGGCTGTCTCGGTGGATTGACAGACGGCTCCGATCACCGGAGAATCCACCCCGTTCCGAAAACCATTCCATAGGCAACAACCCCTGGCTGAAGATCTCGAGGCTCAGCCGACGAACGCCAAACCTTAGAGCGAGGAATTCGTGAAAGAGACGGCACTTCCTTTAGACTCCAAGACGGTCGCTCGCCTTGCGGACGACCTAGGCTTCGACATCAAGCACGCTTCCATACGCGAGATGAACAAGCTGGTCGATTCGCTCGAGCGCGCGTTCGACATGAAGTTCATCCGCATGGAATTCGGAATTCCGGGCCTTGAAACCCATCCTGTCGGCATCGAAGCAGAGATCCAAGCGCTGCGCCGGCGAAAGGTCAGCCATCGCTACGCACCGTTCGATGGCGTGCCGATCTTGAAGAAAGAGGCGGCGGAATTCGTGCGTCTTTTCATGAACGTCGAAGTTCCGCCGTCGTCGTGCGTGCCGACCGTCGGTGCGATGCAGGGCTGTTTCGCTGCGATTGCACTCGCCGGACGCCTGCACGAAGAACGCAAGACGATTCTATTTCTCGATCCGGGCTTTCCCGTCAACGCGTTGCAAGTGCGCTTCCTCGGCTTCGAGCGCGCGAGCATCGATCTCTTCGATCATCGAGGCGACGCCTTGCTCGAGGCCATCGAAGAACGCGTCCGCCGAGGCGATGTTTCGGCGGTGATGTGGTCGAGTCCGAACAATCCGACATGGGTCTGCCTGACCGAGGAGGAATTGGCTGGGATCGGCCGGATTTGCGACCAGCACGAGCTGATCGCCATCGAAGATCTCGCTTACTTCGGCATGGATCAACGTCGCGACTACTACGAGCCCGGTGTGCCGCCTTTCCAGCCGACCGTGCTGAGCGCGACGAGACGCGGAATCTGTCTCATCTCCGCATCGAAGATCTTCTCTTATGCCGGGCAGCGCATCGCTCTTGCCGTGATCTCGCCGGAATTGGTTCAAGCGAAGGCGCCGGCGCTCGAAGAGTACTATGGGACGGATCGCGTCGGGCACGCATTCATTCACGGCATACTCTATCCGATGACGGCATGCGTGCCGGAGAGTCCGCAGTATGGCTTGCAGGCTCTTCTACGCGCGGCGAATTCGGGAGACCGATCGGTCTTCTCGGCAGCGTCGGTCTATGCCGAGCGCGCGAAAGCCGTGAAGTCGGCCTTCTTGAAAAGCGGATTCCGACTGGTCTACGACAAGGACCTCGACGAGCCGCTTTCCGACGGTTTCTATTTTACGATCTCCTACCCCGGTTTCGATGAGGGAAGCGATCTCGTCGAGCGCCTGCTGCTTTACGGAATCAGCGCGATCACGCTCGATTCGACGGGCTCGTGCCGTCGCGAAGGACTGAGAGCTTGCGTTTCGATGATCGACGAGAGTCGTTTCGATGCGCTCGAACAGCGCTTGGCAGCCTTTCATCGAGATCATCCCTGCCGGCGCTCGACCTCGTAGGCCCTCGCTTAGGCGCACCAAGAAACCACGCGCTCGCGAAATCAGAGTTCAGAGGGGGCGGATGGATTGCGCATGGGCCAACGCTTCTTTCGGCTGGCAGCCGTCAACATCTTGGCCAATCTCACGGTGCCGCTCGCCGGTCTGGTCGATACGGCCATGCTCGGGCATCTCGACCGAATCGAGTTCCTGGCAGGTTTCGCTCTCGCCTCCGTGCTCTTCGACTATCTCTATTGGGGATGCGGCTTCCTGAGAATGGGCTGCACGGGAACGACGGCGCAAGCCGTTGGGCGCGGCGATAGGGAAGAGGCGCATGTCGTGCTGCAGCGCTACATGCTATCGGCCGCAGTGCTCAGCGGCTTCGTACTGGTCCTTCAGGTGCCGGCGCGCGAGCTGGGTTTCGCCGTGCTGGCGGGCGCGGAGGAGGTCAAAACGGCGGGTCGCGAGTACTACGACGCTCGCATCTGGGGAGCGCCGGCGGTCTTGGCGAACTTCGTCTTTCTCGGCTGGTTCATCGGACGCGCCGAAGCGCGTCGCTCGTTGTTCATCACCGCCACGGCCAATCTTGGAAACGTGGCCTTGAACTACGTCTTCATCTTTCGTATGGGATGGGCGGCCTACGGGGCGGGGTTGGCCACGGCGCTCTCGCAGTACTTGGCGCTCGGGGTCAGTCTGATCTTCTTCTTTCGCACGAAGATCCATCGGCCGGGGTGGAGGCGCTTGCTCGATGCCGGGGCGATCCGCGGACTGCTCGGTCTCAATCGCGATATCTTCATTCGAACGCTCTGCCTGATTTCGGTCTTCGGAGCATTCACCAACATCTCTTCGCTGCTCGGCGTTTCCGTGCTCGCGGCGAATACGATCTTGATTCGGCTGCTCAATTCGGCCGCCATCGGAATCGACGGCTTGGCCTACGCCATGGAGACCATGGGAGGCATCTTGTGGGGCAAACGCGACGGGAAGGAATTGAGGCGCCTGCTCATCACCGGGCTCTTGGCGGCCGAAGCGATCGCAGTGCTGCTGCTGATTTTCCCGATACTGTTTCCTCGGCAGCTCTACGGAGTGATGACGGTGCATGTCGAGGTGATCGATACGGCCGAGCGATTCGGCCTTTGGTTGGTGCCGACCTTGTTGATCGGGGCGCTGGCCTACATCTACGACGGGCTCTTCATCGGTTGGACCCAAGGGCGCGTCTTGCGCAACAGCATGCTGATCAGCATGTTGGTCTTTTTCGCGCCCCCGGCCGTTCTCGCGCTGCTGTGGGAAAGCAATCATCTCTTGTGGTTCGCCATGGCGCTCTTCATGGCGGCACGTACCGTCACGCTCGGCCTTGCGACGGGGCACTTGATCGGAAAAGGCGGGTCGGCTGGACACTTTTCGTCCGGAAGCTAGAATCCCGCGCAGTGGAGGCACGATGAAATTCGCGACGAAAGCAATTCACGAGGGCCAAGAGCCCGATCCGAGAACGGGCGCGGTCATCGTGCCGGTCTACATGACGTCCACCTTCGTCCAGGACGGTATCGGCGGAATGAGGGAAGGGTACGAATATTCCCGAACGGACAATCCGACGCGCCGAGCGCTGGAATCGACGCTCGCCGCCCTTGAAAACGCGCGCTACGGGCTCTGTTTCTCGTCCGGATCCGCGGCGACGGCGGCGCTCATCGACATGCTGCAGCCGGGAGACAACGTGCTGACGACGATCGACGTCTACGGCGGCACGTATCGGCAGTTTCAGAGCGTCTACTCGAAATACGGCATCGACTTCGACTTTCTCAACACCTCGGATGCCGATGAGATTCTCTCGCGCGTCAAAGATACGACGAAGATGATCTGGGTGGAGACTCCGACCAACCCGATGTTGAACATCATCGACATCGAGAAACTCGCAGCGGGTCGCCCGTCGAGTGTG
>JALUUK010000354.1 GCA_027021395.1 Acidobacteriota bacterium | reverse complement strand
TCCCTCCCCCCCCTGTGGCGCGCGAACCAAACCACTCGAAGAAACTCTGCTTGTAAAGCGGTGTCGTATAGCCCGGATGTGCGGGGATGCCCTCGGCTTGCAGAGCCTTCACGAAGGTCATCTTATCGGATGCGATCTCGTCGAGGTTCAGGCGGAACATGAAGATATGACATCCGTGACTGGTCACGCGAGGATCTTCATCGGGAACCGAGATTCCGGCGATTCCGGCGAGGCCCGCCTGCACTGCGGCCATCGCCTCTGCGCGCGTTTCCTGCTCGGCGGGTAACCTCTGCAGCGCGCTGAGCAGGATCGCCGATTGAAACTCGCTCAGACGGTAGTTGAGTCCGGCATGGTCGTGCTGATACCACTGACCACCCATCGTTCTTCCGCAGTTGTGGTACGACCAAGCCCGCTGAAACAGAGCCTCGTCGTTGGTGAGTACGATGCCACCTTCACCTCCAGCGAAGTTCTTGCTCGACTGGAAGCTGAAAGTTCCCGCGTTGCCGATGGCCCCGACTTTGCGGCCGTTCCAACCGGCCAGCCAGGCCTGCGCCGCGTCTTCGATCACCAAGAGGTCTCGGGAGCGCGCGATCTCGGTGATGCGGTCCATATTCGCCGGACGCCCTCCGATATGAACCGGGTAGATCGCCCGAGTCCGCGGGGTGATCGCAGCTTCGATCGCCTCCGGATCGATGTTGTGGGTGCCCTCCTCGACATCGACGAACACCGGTATCGCTCCGACGGTCAAAGCAGCCGCAGCCGTCGCCATGAAGGTATAGGGCGTGGTGATGACCTCGTCACCGGGCTCGATGCCGGCTGCGATGAGGGCGATCTGTAGAGCGATCGTCCCGTTGCAGCAGACGACGCCGTACTTGGCATCGTGGGCTTCGGCGTAGCGCTCGGCGAGTTCCTTACCCCGTTCTCCGCCGACCCCCCAAACGCCGCTGTGCAGCGTTTCGAGCAATGCGCGTTCTTCTTGCTCCCCACGAATGGGCCAAGAAGGCCATGGTTTCGTTCGAACGGGCTTGCCCCCGGAGATCGCCAAGTCGTTACTCATTTCGCATCCTCATTTCCATTCGTGCGGTCGATGTGGGCATCATGGCCTCCAGAGAGCGACAAAGCAATGTCGAAACTCCGGAGTCGCGGAACCTCCGCGAAACTCCGAGCGATCATGCGTTCTCTGGGGGGCTTGACTCGCAGGGGCTTGCCTGTTCTGATCTCCGGATCACCGAAATGGGGTTGCATATGAGTAGTCGACGATCGATCGCGGAGCAACGAGTCACCGCACTTTGCCTGGTCGTTTTTTCTTCGTTGCTCCTTGGCATGGTGGTATGGGAATTCATTCTCGAAACCGGATCCCCCGGCCTGCGCACGCTGGACCAGTACTTCCTCGAGCGCTCTTCGCTACACAACATCATGCCGCTCTTCTTGACCTATCTGGTCATGGGCGCGGCGGGATTCGTCGGCTCCATCGGCCTCGTACACACCTATGGTGCGGGACAGGGGCTGATCGCCGAGACCGTCAAGCTCTCAGCGGCCATTTACTTTTTCTGCTCTTACTGGCTTTGGTCCGCAACCTGGATCGTACAGCACAAGATCACTTTGCTGGCAGAGAATCCCGCGAGCCCGAGCGATGATCTACTGCAGATCTTCGCCGCATCCGACGCTCTCTGGTCCCTCGCAGGATGGGGCTCGTTCGGACCGGGTATCGTTCTTTACGCAGGCGCTGCGTGGTTGCTGTCTCGAGGCGCTCGAATGCTCCCGCGCGCTGCTGCGGGGTTGATGGCCGCGCTTGCCGTCTCGCAATTTCTTTCGTTCCTCTTCGTCGGGCTGCGCGGCTTCGGGGTCACAAACGTCGAGGGTGCCGGTTTCGATTTCGCCTTTCTCAACGACATATTGTTCACAGTCGGCCGTATCCTGGCGTTCCTGTTTGCTGCGGCTGCTCTCTACACCGAGAAGGGGATCTTCGTTCGCTCACGAAGAGGCTGACACGGATAATTTGCACCATGAACGAGCGACACGATCTCGAGGAAGCTCTCGAACTGATCAGGACCCACTACGCAGCCCGCTTTGATGCTCACGGCGTCGCTCGGGGCGCTCTTTGTCCGCGCGAAGCCATAGAGATCCCCATCGAGATCCCCGCCGGCAGCGAGCACGATTCCATTCGATCGGCAGCGGCCGACTTCGACGAAAAACTCGAAGCGGCCGTCAAAGAAGCCTATGCGCGGCATGAGGTCTTCCGGGCCGGACATGCGTTTTGCTTTCGCTGCGGCTCGTCGCAATGCAGCCATTCTCTGCCACCGAGCCCGCGAGAGATCGTCGTCGGCTACACGAGTTCCGGCATGCCGCGCTTCCTCGATTTCGCCCAGTTCGTGCTCGACCGCCGCGATCCGCGAGTCGAAAAGCTCTATGCGGGAAACCCGGGGCTGGTCACGGTCGTCCAAAGCGAGGCCGAGCTTTGCGAAGATATCGTTCAAGCCGTTCGCCGCGACCGGGCTTTTTTACGAGTGAACGGGCAAGTCAG
>JALUUK010000353.1 GCA_027021395.1 Acidobacteriota bacterium | reverse complement strand
TCCCCGCGTGCCAGGAGAGATAAGCCATGTAGGGAGCAGGATTGGCTTCGCGTAGGCCCAGATAGATGTCGATCGGATGGCCGGCGACGCGCTGGGTCAGTCGATGAGCGAGATTGGCTTGGTAGATCTCTCCTCGCGCGATGAATCGGCGAACTTTTTCGATGCGCTGTCGGTGTCGATCGGCCGATGTCTTGCGCTCGAGCGGCGAGAGGAGCGTCGGCGATTCGGGTGTGCGGTTTTCGTCCGAGGCGAGGTCCGCCAAGAATGCTTCGCGGCGCCGATTCACACTGTCGCGGTCGTCGCCGGGCGATTCACCGAGCACGAGCCAGGCCGCGTTCGCCGGATGATCGAAGAATACGAAGTCGCAGTAGAGCCCCCCGACGATTCGCGGCATCTGCAAGGGATCCGCGGGAAGGACTTGATCTTCATCCTCCACGCCGATGTCATAGGCGAGAGCGCCGAGGAATCCGCCGTGAAAGGGACCGGGGAGGTCGGCTGTTCGCGATGTGCTCAGTCGAGACAACATGCAGCGTAAATCGCTGATCGTTCGTCGTGATTCTTCCTTTGTCCGTGCTGCGTCATCGGGAAGGGGATCAAAGCCGACGAGGCTGAAACGTCTCGGCTTTCCGCCTCGGGAGTCAAGCCCGATCAGCCCGCGCCGGTCGCGCAAAGCAGAGAGTACGCGCCCGACCCCCGGCGCGGGCCGCAGTGCGAAAACCCGAGGCTCGAAATGATACGCTGCGCTCGCTCTCATTCGGCGCACTATAATCCTGAACGCTCAGCCCCGCCCATTCGTGAAAAAAGGATCCATCCGGCGCAAAAAAACGGCTCGATCGGGTCGGTGTTCGGGCGCAAAGTCCGGTGGTCTAGGGCCGCTCGATACACCGGTGGCGGCTATGCGGCGAAAACGGAGGACCTGTGTGATGAGCCGAGTACGGGTTTTCACCGGAGAGATCTTCAAAGGACACCATACGGGCGACCATGCCGAAACACCGCTGCGGGTGAAGGCTCTGATCGACGAGATTTCCCACTGGGAGCAAGACGGTCTGATCGAGACGGCCGCCTTCGAAACCGCATCGACGGAGGATCTCGCTCGGGTTCATGGCCGGCAGCACATTGATCACGTTCGATCCGTATCGGCGCGTGGAGGCGGCTGGTTCGACGCGGATACGGTGGCGTGCGCGGATTCCTTCGACGTGGCGACGGATGCCGCGGGCGCGGCCTTGGCGGCGACGAGGGCCGTGCTCGAAGCGGACGGGGTCGACGCGTCGCGGGCGATGGCTTGGGTGCGTCCTCCGGGGCATCACGCGCGACCCGAGCAGGCGATGGGTTTTTGTCTGTTCAACAACGTTGCCGTCGCTGCGCGCTATGCGGTGGATGTCTGTGGCGTGGAACGTGTGCTCATCGTGGACTGGGACGTGCATCACGGCAACGGTACACAAGAAATTTTCTACGAGGACGGCACAGTCTACTTCCTGTCGCTGCACCGTGCCCCGTTCTATCCCGGAACGGGCAGCGAGAGCGAAACCGGGGCGCTCGCCGGCCTCGGTACGACTCTCAACATCCCCCTGGCTTTCGGCCTTTCGCGAAAGGAGTACCTCGATCATTTTCGATCAGCTCTGGATCGAGCGGTGAGCGCGCATCGGCCGGGCCTCATCCTGATCTCTGCAGGATTCGACGCTCATCGACTCGATCCGGTGGGTTCGCTCGGTCTAGAGATCGAAGATTTCTCGCTCATGACGAAATCTGTGGTGGAAGCAGCCGAATCGTATTGCGGGGGGCGCATCGTCAGCGTGCTCGAGGGCGGCTACCACCTCGCAGCACTGGTTGAATCGGTCAAAGCCCATCTGCGCGCCATGGCTTCTAGGTGAGCGACCAGCTATTCATCTCGTCACCGGCGCTTTGCGCAATGCCCCGAGCCTGCAAGCGCAGGAGATGCGCATGGGTCTGCATACGCGAGACCGTCGCCGGAATGTTGTCTTCGTCTTCGTAGACATCGAACGCGATTTCGACGAGGGGTTTCGGCGATCGAGAAAGCGCGGAACGAACCATGCTCTCACGGTGCAGCCTGTGATCTAGCGCCTGGTCGGGGGCTTGAGGGGGCAGGGGCGGGCCGTGCGAAGGGAAGACATGTTTGGCGCGCATGTCGCGTACCTTCCGCAAGGAGGTCAGGTATTCGCTCATGTCGCCGTCTTCCGGATTGATCAATATGGAAGAAAACCCACTGAGCAGATCACCGGCGATGACGACGTCGCGGTCGGGGCAATAGAGAGCGATGTGGCCGGGAGCATGGCCCGGCGTTTCCAGCACGTTGAGCGAGATGCCTTCGAGATCGAGCGTGTCGCCGTCGGCTAGCGCCTCGGTCTCGATGCCGTTGAGTTGCTCGGCGAGGAGTTCCAGTGTTCGCGGATGAGCCTTGACCGGGATATTCATCTCTCGGGCGATCGTCGCCGCGCCGGCGACGTGGTCCCGGTGGTGGTGAGTCAGCACGATACCGCGGGCGATTCCCCCATATCCCTTGCGCCGGGAAATGACGGTGCGCAGCAGGGCCAACTCGTCGGTCTCTGCGCTGCCCGGATCGACGATGACATAGCTCTGGCCGCCGGCGAGGTAGCAATTCGTATGCGTCGCCGGTGGAAGGGTCTCAGACAGGAGCGGCAGAACCCAGATCCCCGGCACGAACTCCACACGAGGCGCACGCTCCTCTTCGGTGTTGGCCTTCTCGAGTCCGGTGGCGAGTTGCTGCAGGTCGAGCACCGGCTCTTCGGCAATGACGCTCAGCAGCGGCGGGAGAACGGGAGGCATCATGATCGCGCCGCGCCGCCACTCGTCGTGGGCTTCGTTGGCCGGAACGAAGCGTAGCGCCTCGAGTTCATCGGAAGGCGGCTTTCGCGAGCCGACGCTCGCGCCCTCGGGAGCTTGAGCTAGGAAAAATTTCGTGCGGTAGCGAACCGGAAAAAACGGCGGTGTCACGCGTTCGCCGACCTCGATCCAGCGATCTTCATGAATTCTCAGACGGCTTTCTTCCCGCACTTCGCGCACGACGCACCGAAGGAAATCGCCTTCTTCGCCCGGACGATCGATGTCGTCCACGCGTCCCCCGAGAAAGGCCCAATGGCCGGGAAGAAAACGGGCATTGCGGGCGCGCAGCCCGAGCAGGACTTGCCAGCGACCGTTGCGGCCCTTGCGGATCACGATGCCCACCGAGGAGGCGCGCGGTGTGGGGACCTCGGCCGGGGGCGAATCGTGGGGTCTTTCGCTCATCTTTCGTCTCTCTCGTAAAATTCCTCAGTGTGTTTCGTTTCGGAGGTCCGGAGGATAACGCATCTGGCAAATCTCGCAGCCCGGGTGGTGATGGTATCCTCGATTCCATGAACGGACTCGACATCATTCTCGCGGTCATCTTGAGCGTCAGCACGATCTATGGATTGCTCAAGGGCTTCGTCAGGATATCCATCGGAGTGGCGGGACTCTCCGTCAGCTTAGCGCTCGCCTTGCGCATGGCGACCTCCGGGCCGAGCTGGTTCGAGGGGGTTTTCGCCAACGAGCAGCTCTCCTGGCTGGCCGCCTTCATCGCGGTGCTCGTCGGGGGCTTGGTCGCCACGGCGGCGATGGCCTGGTTGGCATGGAAAGTGGTCAAGGCGGCGCAGATCGGCTGGCTGGATCGCTGCGCGGGCGGCTTGGTCGGGCTCGGCGGTTCCGTCCTGGCCATCGCCGGAATGCTGGTGGCATTGACGACTTTCGCTCCGAGTACCGCCGACTTGATGCGTTCTTCGACCCTGCTTCCCTGGATCGTCGGAGCGGCGGACGTGGCTGCATCGATTCTTCCGGAAGAGGCCGCCAAGATCTACTGGGAGCGGCGCTCTGAACTGCTGAGCACTTGAAGACCGGCCTAGAAGTTCTGCTCGAATCCGGCTCTGCTCGGATACGCGGCCGGCACATCGGCCTGCTGGCGCACCCTGCTTCGGTCAACCGCGACCTCGAGACCGCAGCGTGTTGTCTTCGGGAAGCGGCCGGAGCCAAGAGCGTCCGTCTGTTCGCGCCCGAGCACGGAATCGGGGCCAGCGCGCAAGATATGATCGCCGTCGAAGAAGCCTGGGATCCCATCACCGGTTTTCCGGTCGTCAGCCTTTACGGCGACGATGAAGCTTCGCTCACGCCGAAGGTATCTGATCTCGAAGGCCTCGACCTGTTGCTTTGCGATCTTCAGGACGTCGGTTCGCGCTACTATACTTTTTCCGCAACGTTGATCCGTTGCCTCGCGCCGGCGGCCGAGGCCGGGCTGCCGGTGCTCGTGCTCGATCGGCCGAATCCGCTCGGTGGGGTCGCCGTCGAGGGCAATCGAGTCGCGCCGAGCTTTTTTTCCTTCGTCGGCGAAATTCCCATACCCAACCGGCACGGTTTGACCATGGGGGAGATCGCCCGCGCCGCCGTCTCCATGAGGGGGATCGATGTCGACCTCGAAGTTCTGCCGATGGAAGGCTGGAATCGCGCATGGTACTGGGATGAAACCGGCCTCCCCTGGGTTCTCCCATCGCCAAATATGCCGACCCCCGAGACGGCCTTGGTCTATCCGGGAGCTTGTTTGTTGGAGGGGACGAATCTCTCGGAAGGGCGCGGTACCACACGTCCTTTCGAGATCGTGGGAGCGCCCTGGATCGCCGCTCGAGCACTCGCCGACTCGCTCAACGCCCTTGGTCTCGAAGGTGTGCTCTTCCGGCCGTTGACTTTCGAGCCCGCCTTCCACAAGCACGCCGGAACGTTGTGCGGCGGGGTGCAATATCATGTGCACGATCGTCAGGCCTTTTCCCCGCTACTGGCGGGCTTGGCGTTGCTCATCGAGGCGAGAAAACAGGATCCGGACTCCTTCCGCTGGCGTCGAGAGACCTACGAATTCGTAAGTGATCGCCTCGCCATCGATCTGCTCGCGGGGACGGATGCATGGCGCCGGGGCATCGAAAACGGCGCCACCGCACGAGATCTCGCCGAGGAATACGCACGGTCCGAAGAGGAGTTCCTCGAAGAACGCCGCTCTTGGCTGATTTACCCCTAGCATCCTGAACCTTCACGGGAAAACGCGACTCCAAGATCGACGCAATCCCAACATCGGGACGAAACACCTGTTCCGGATCGAGGGGCGGATGCGGGATTTTGGGGGCCTCGGCAACCGCTCGGCGTGCTCCGGCTAGCGGCGCGGAATTTCCGGGAGCGGGACTTCACAATCTTCGCGCCAGTTGGGAGGCTTTACGCTCGCGGGGACTTTCTCAACGGGCTGCTAGCACGGAGGGCCCGGCGCACCGGGCCGGAAATAAGGATCGGTCGTCTTGACCAAGCCATGACACATCGCCTGCACCATGTGCCTAGAGAACACCGGGGAGATCGATCGACTGGGAAGGTACGGAGAGTCCGGAGGATTTGGATGCGCACCAGAATACTTGGACTAGGTACGTCGATTCCAGAACAGATCTTGACCAACGCCGACCTCGAGAGAATCGTCGATACCTCGGACGAATGGATTCGCTCCCGCACGGGGATCGAGGAACGCCGCCGCATAGAAGACGGGCGCGATTGCAGTGATCTGGTCGCCGAAGCGTGCGTGAATGCTTTGGCGGACGCCGCCGTGAAGCCGGAGGAAATTGATGCTCTGATCACGGCGACCGCAACGGCGGACACGCTTTTTCCTTCGACGGCGGCGTGGGCGCAGCCGAAGATCGGTTTGCGTCGCATTCCCGTGTTCGACATCTCGTCGGCCTGTTCCGGGTTCCTCTATGCCAACATCGTCGCGGAAGGGTTGGTTGCCACCGGCAGCGCGCGCCGTGTTTTGATCTGCGGTTCGGAGGTGCTTTCTCGTCTGACGAACTGGCGCGATCGCGGAACCTGTGTGCTCTTTGGTGATGGAGCCGGTGCAGCGGTGATCGGGCGTTCAGAAAACGACGACCGCGGTTTGCTCGGATCGACATGGGGTGCTGACGGGAGTTTGGCCGAATTGCTGTGGCTGCCGGCCGGAGGCACACGTTTTCCCGCTACGCACGAGACGGTCGAGCATCGGAAGCATACGATCCACATGTGCGGAAATGAGGTGTTCAAGCATGCCGTCAAGGCGATGGAGCGCGCGGTAGGCGAGGTGCTCGATCGGACCGGTGTTCGCGGTGAGGATGTCGATCTGTTCGTGCCCCACCAAGCCAACGTGCGCATCATCAAGAAGACCGCCGAGCGCGCCGGGATTCCCATGGAAAAGGTCTATCTGACGATTCACAAGTACGGCAATACCTCGGCCGCTTCGATTCCCATGGCGCTGAAGGATGCCGAGGAATCGGGACGGCTGCGCGAGGGGAATCTCGTTCTCTGCGCGGCATTCGGTTCCGGGTTTACCTGGGCCGCTGCGCTCTACCGCTGGTAGTTCGTTTTTCGCGCTCGACTCGGGTCCGCATCACGACTTCTCGCCGAGACGACTACTCACCAAGATGAGGGATGGCCTGCTGGATTGGCGGTGTCGGTGCCTGCGCAGTGGAAACAGCCGCGAACCGCTGTTCGTCATGATTCCCTAGTGCGCGGTTCTTCGGCGGCTTGCTTCAAATTATCCTGCTCCTTGGAAGTTCAATATCGTTCGAGATGCGTTGGCGGACTTGCCGTCGGTCGGAGGGGACGTAACTTCGCCGTCAGGGATCACCACTCGTATGTGTCAGGAGGATCACCGATGGTGAAGTATCGCCGGAGGCCACGTCGGGGGAGGGGGGTGCTTGCGTTGTGCGGCGCATTTTTTCTCATGCTCGCGGCAACAGTGCTGGCGTCGAGTATGTCCGTCAGCGAGCCGATGGCACCCGCCCTCATCGGTGGCGGCGGAGCTTTGATCGGAATTGCATTGGGCCGTTGGGGTATCCGCCAAATCTCAGCCGCAAGCCGCTTGCCTTCAATCTGATCCGATCTTTGTCGATTGGGCTGGATGTGTCGATTCCGGCGCGTTGGGGCGCCATCTTGTCTAAACGACCCCAATGACCGACACCCCGGCTCGGGGGCGGCCGACCGCTTTGAGTGGTTCCGTTCGCTCTTTCCGCGCCGGATTCCCGAAACGAGCCTTGCATGCGGCTGGTGCAGCGCGATTCTACGACCGACATACACCTCGGATGGGGAGGCTTGCTGGACCTCGAGCCGACATGGAAGAAGCTGTTGGTCACTCAGCGCCACGCGCTTCCCTGCTTTTCCTGGGAGTCGGTCATGGCCTTGCGCGAGGTCTCCGTGGCGCCCGCGGTGCCGTTGACGGCGGTGATCCGCCACGGTGAGAATCCCGTCGGCATCTTTCCATTGCAGGCCGAGCGATGGCTCTCCGGTCACCGCGTCCGGTGGCTGGGGGGCGGATTGCTCCCTCGTCATGGGCCACTGGTGATTCCCGCGGCCATGCAGATCGATGCTGCGGATGCTCTGCGGGATACGGCGGCGCAAATCGGAAAGGCCGTTTTCTTCGAATTGGACGGGCTGCATCCGGAACATCCGGCGAGCGCATGGCTGGAGCGCGGTCTGAAGACGGCTCCGGGCTGGTTTTCGTCCCATTCGACCGAGGAATGCGAGATTTCCCTCAGAGGGGGCTGGGAGCCGGTCAGGGCATCGCTGAGCGCCACGCTGCGGCGCGCCGCACAAGACGGCATGAAACGGGCAAATCGGCTCGGCGGCTGCCGAGTCGAGGTTCTTCACAGCGAAGAAAGCGGCGGGGCGGAACTGTTGCGCGAATTGGCAGACCGCCTGGGTTACGACCTCCAGAGCCCGCGAGCCAAGCTGCTCTGGGCCCAGTTGGAGAACTACTCTCGAGCGGGGAGCCTGCGCGTTGCGGTCGTCCATTTTCGCGATCGGCCGATGGCCGCATCCGCACTTTGGATGGACCGGGGACGGGCGGCGGAAATCGTCACCCTAGCCGATCCGACGAAACGGATTCTTGCACCACGCGCCATCGTCAAAGTCGCGATACTCGAGCATCTGACCAAAGTCGATCGGGCGTCTTCGTTTCTCTGCATGCCGAGGGGAGAGGAAAACTGGGATCGCGGGCTGATCTCGAGAGCACAAGTCTGCTGGTGTGGTGCACCCTATCCCGGCATTCATCGCTTCATGGCGCGCGCCGAGACGCTGCGCCGGGAACTCCGAGTCGATTCCGAGCACCCCTTGCGTCGGCCCGCCGAGTGGGTGCGCGATTGGGCGCGTCGGTTTCGGGGATACTTGCCTGCGGCGGGGCGCGGCAAGAAGAGTACGGAGATTCAATGGAGGGTCCGTTCCGATTCGCGTTCGCCTTCGGCTCATTCCAGCGGCCCATGCGGAACGTGGCGCGAGATCGATTCAGCGCAGCGCATCTCCGAGTTGGATTCATTGGCATTGGCGGGCGCGTTCGAAAAGGCGCGCGATGTAGCGGCTCGATTCAAGCCCGATTCCCGTCTCTTCCTTCGTGAACGAGAGGGCGATGGTGAGACGATGGCCGTGCAGGCCTATCGGGCGGACGAAGCGTCGGAATGGATTTTCGAGCCCCTGGCAACGCCCGAGGCCGTGAGTCGCCACACCGCTCTCGAAAGTCTCGAAGAAGAACTGGCAAGCCTGGTTGCCCACTCAGAGTGACGCTTCTTCGCCCTGCTTTCTTCGCAACGCTCTCCGAGACACCATTCTCGTACGGGTCGTTCCCATGGTGAATCTTTCGTCTGGGCGATGCTGCCGCGCGCGCATCATCTGTCGAGGTTGCGGGCTAACTGGGCAGGCTAACGAAGTAGAATGATGTATGCTATTGGTATCAAAATCGAAAACTCTGCAACCTGATTCAGCGATTTGACCAAAGTCACTTCGATCAATGACCAAAACGGCGAGAGGTGACAGCGCGCACGGGTTCTTTCGTCTATCGTCGCGACTGAAGACGAGGTGGGATCCGTGGATTGGAACTGTCGAAGGCCGATGTACCCCCTTCGATGCACCGGAGAGCGCCCGTGAGAGCGTGGTTTTCGTCCCGATACTCGGTCGGAGAATCGGGTCATTCAAGTTTCGGATTGAGGAGGCCGTGATGAAAGACAGGAACGACAAAGACGCAACGACCCCTAAGACGAAGGGCCATCGCGACAAGGAGGTGGACGTCTCCGGTCGCAGAAACTTTCTGGTGGGTGCGGGGGCCGTTATCGGCGGCTCCGCCGTCGCACTGAAGCTGACGGGATGCGCCCCGCAAGGAGGGGCGGACTCGGGCGCCGGGGCCGCAGCCGGGCACGAGGGGCAGAACATTCACATCGCCCCGGGCCAGATGGATGACTACTACGGATTCTGGTCCGGTGGGCATTCAGGTGAGATTCGCATCATCGGTGTGCCTTCGATGCGGGAACTCAAGCGTATTCCCGTCTTCAATCGCGAGAGCGCCTCGGGATGGGGATCCACAGATTTCTCCAAGAAACTGCTCAAGGGCCGGCTCGCCGGTGATACCCACCACGTTCATCTGAGCTACACCGGCGGCACCTACGACGGCCGCTACGTCTACGTCAACGACAAGATGTCCGCCCGTCTCGCGCGCGTGCGCATCGCCACGATGGAAACCGACAAGATCGTCGACATTCCCAACGCTCAAGGTACGCACGGTATCTTCCCGCAGCGGCACAAGACAGGTCTGGTGCTTTGCAATTCCGAGTTCCGCATTCCTCAGCCTAATGATGGGCGGGACATGCATGATCCTTCCAAGTATGCCGGCACGCATACCGCCATCGACGGTGAAACGATGGAGGTGAAGTGGCAGGTGCTCGTAGAAGGAAACCTCGACCTCTGCGCGACCGACTACGAAGGCAACTACTCCTTCGCCTCTTGCTACAACTCCGAGGGCGGCGTCACGCTCGAAGAGATGATGGGTGCCGACCTCGATCACGTCTACGTCTTCAATCTCAAGGCGATTCAGGCGGCGGTGGATGCCGGCAAGACCATCGATCTCAACGGCGTCAAGGCGATCGATGCCCGCGGCGCCGACAGTGAGTATGTGCTGCGTGTGCCCGTACCGAAAAGCCCTCACGGAGTGAACGTCAGCCCGGATGGGAAGTACGTCATCGCGTCTGGAAAGCTGTCGCCCACCTGCTCGGTCATCGAGATCGGCAAGCTCGCCGACGCTTTTGCCGGCAAGATCAAACCCCGCGACTGCGTGGTCGCCGAGCCTGAGGTCGGACTCGGGCCGCTGCACACCGCTTTCGATGGCAAAGGAAACGCCTACACTTCGATCTTCATCGACTCGGTCATGACCAAGTGGAACATCGACAAGGCCATTCGTCAGTTCAAGGGAGAAGACGTCAACCCCATTCTCGACAAGGTCGATGTGCACTACCAGGTCGGGCACACCAACGCCTCCATGTCCGAGACGAAGGATGCCGACGGGAAGTGGTTGGTGGCTCTATGCAAGTTCAGCAAGGATCGCTTCCTTCCCGTCGGGCCTCTGCAGCACGAAAACGACCAACTGATCGACATGACGATGGACAAGCTCAAGGTCGTACACGACGGCGCGACCTACCCCGAGCCGCACGATTGTGTGATCGTGGCGCGGGATCTGATCAAGACGATCCAGGTCCAGGACCGCAAAGACGATCGCTTCCGGATGTACGAGAAGTGGGCCAAGGCCGATGGTGTCGACTTGATGACGGCCAACAAGGTCGTGCGCAAGGGCAAGAAGGTCCGCGTTTACATGACCAGTCAAGCGCCGAAGTTCGGCATGAACGAGTTTACGGTGCGGCCCGGCGACGAGGTGCAGATCATTCTCACCAACATCGACAACGTCGCCGATCTGAGCCACGGCTTCGCCGTGTGTCAGCACGACGTCAACATGTTGATCAATCCTCAGGATACCCAATCCATCACGTTTACGGCGTCCAAGACCCGGGGGGTGTTCTGGTACTACTGCACTTGGTTCTGCCATGCGCTTCATCTGGAGATGCGCGGGCGTATGATCGTCGAGTAGGAGGGAAAGGATACCCTGGGCTCCAATGACGGAGGCCGGGGTATCGGCCCATATCCGGTGGCAACGATGGTTTCGTTTCGATGGGGTCGGTGCCTACCGGCCATGGCGATGGTTGTGTTCTTCGTGCTGGGCGCATGGGCTCGAGGCGATGACGCGTTTTTCGGGAGCTTCGATCGGGAACTCGACTGCTCGGTCGATCCGTGCTCGCTCGTCCTTCCCGGTGCAGTCGACTTTCAGGCTGTGGAAGGCCGTCCCTGGGTTCAGGGGCAGGGTGTCGGGGGCGAGGTTCTCGGCTGGGTCGTCATGTCCACCGACGTGGTCGATATCAAGGGGTACTCAGGCAAACCCCTGGTGACGCTGATCGGTCTGGATACTGCCGGAACGATCGTCGGGGCTCGTGTCGTTCATCACAGCGAGCCTATCCTCCTCGTCGGTGTTCCCGAGGAGAAACTCCACGATTTCGTGAGC
>JALUUK010000352.1 GCA_027021395.1 Acidobacteriota bacterium | reverse complement strand
TGACTCAATCCCCTTCCCCCCCTCCACGGACACTGGTTTCTCTCCCAAGCACTTCGGCCCCCAGGAACAGTGCATGGTATGTCGACGACGGGTGGTAGATCAACACATCCCCTCTGCATGCGGCTGGAAGAGTCAGAGTTCTTCCCCTTCACCCGCAAGACATCAAGTACACGAGCCGAAGCGCCGCCGGATTCTTCGAGCAAAGTACGCCAGCAGCTGACCAGATCGGCGAATTCTTTGCCGGCGGTGTCATAGCGCCAGGGTCGTCCAGCACTTCAAGCGCGCCCTGAACCAAATCCGCAGTCATGCCGCTATGACTCTCGGTGAGCCCGCGTCCTGATGGGATCATCCCTTCGGATGACCAAGCAAATCGTCGTCGGAGGGAAACCGCTAGCCATTCCGAATTCCCGGATCCGGGAACGCGGACGAAACTCGTCCAAGATCTCGTGGTTCTTGGGAGGCTTTGCGGAAACGATCGCGAAGGCGGCGCAACGGCGTGATCGAGTTGGCGCCGTGGAAGGGTGTATCTCTATCTTGTGCTCATCGATACAGGCCTCGAAGAGGATTGCCCAGCCATGAGCGCGGCATCGCGGACGGCGGGCGACTCGAGGGAATGGAGTTCAGTTTCGGCCGCAAGTGTCGTATCATTTCGTTGATTCGGTGGGAACCGATATGTCTGACGATGAAAGGGGAATCACGGAGATGCTTCGGGCATCTGCCGAGGGGGACGCAGCGGCGGGTTCGCTGCTTTTCCCCCTGATCTACGACGACCTGAGGAAGATGGCGTACGCCTCCATGCAAGGAGAGCGCTCCGACCACACCCTGCAGCCGACGGCCCTGGTCAATGAGGCGTACCTGAGGCTCATCGAGGTCAACCGGATCGAGTGGCGCGATCGCACCCACTTTTTCGCCGTCGCCGCGGTGCAGATGCGCAGGGTTCTGGTGGACTACGCTCGGAGCCGTTCGTCCAAGAAACGCGGAGGAAGTCGGCAGGCGCTGACGCTCGACGAGGAAATCGCGGCGCCCGGCGAGAGAATCGTCGATTTTCTCATGCTCGAGGAGGCGCTGCGGGATCTCGAGAGCCGGTCGCCGCGTCAAGGTCGCGTGGTCGAGTTGCGCCTCTTCGGCGGATTCAAGGTCGCGGAAATATCTCGCTATCTCGGCGTTTCCGAGCGAACGGTGAAGCAGGACTGGCGCGTAGCTAGGGCCTGGTTGAAGTCGCGACTCGCGGGCTAAGGGCCCGCGAAGCGTGACTCCACATTCCAAGACGCCGATGCATCCCACCCGGCTGTGTTGCTCCTCGCTGGAGGCCGGCCGGCACATCACGTTCGTCGCGCCTTGCCGGGCGGGTGCCGCTCGACGTCCGGGAATATGAATCTATTTCGGCGCGAACCCCAAAGTTCTTCGCCGTAGTGTTTTTTTTCGATGGTCTTGCCCTTTGTGTTCCGTTCCTGCGCCTCTTGTGTCGAGTCCGCCCGTGCCGGAGCGTGCAGTCGATCGCCTTGGTTCCCACCGATGCCGGCCGCAGGCGACAGGGAGAAGGCGCGGGCGGACCTAGCGAGTAGTCCCGCATCCCGAGAGATGGAAGACAGTGTCCCGGAAAGACGATCAGACGAGATGCTTCGTAGGCCGTGACGAGAAAGACGCGGAGCGAACGCAATGGCTCCCCCCGGAAGACCGTGCGGCAAGGGATCCGCCTGCGAGTCGATCCGGCGATTCGGGCGCGGAGTCTCCTAGGCGGGAGCCGAAAGCCCCAGAGGCGATCGGCGAGTACCGAATCATTCGCCGGATCGGCGAAGGCGGCATGGGCTTCGTCTTCGAGGCCGAGCAGCAACGGCCGCAGAGAAAAGTCGCGCTCAAGGTCATTCGCGGTGGCCGCTTCGTCGACGAGATGCAGGTTCGCATGTTCTTGCGCGAAGCCGAGACACTCGGACGTCTGAAGCATCCCGGCATCGCCCAGATCTACGAATCGGGCACGACCGAGGAGGGACAGCACTACTTCGCCATGGAACTAGTCCGCGGGCAGACTCTCTCGGACTACCTGTCGGCACGCTGCGGGCTCTCGACGTCAAAGAGCGAACTTCGCTTCCGTCTCGAGCTGTTTCGCAGCATCTGTCTCGCGGTCGGCTACGCGCATCAACGCGGCGTGATTCATCGAGACCTCAAGCCCGGCAACATCATGGTGGTCGATCGGCAGTCGTCCACGTCCGGGTCTCTTGATGGATCGGTCCCCGAGATCAAGATTCTCGACTTCGGTCTGGCGCGGATCATCCATACCGACGGCCGGGACGGAGTCACACAGACTGCGGGTGGAGCCATCCTGGGTACGCCGCGGTACATGAGCCCCGAGCAGGCTCGTGGCGCGACCGATCAGATCGACGTTCGAACCGACATCTACTCCCTCGGCATGATCCTCTACGAGATTCTGACCGGCTGCCTGCCTTACGACGTGGATGCGACTTCCCTGGTCGAGATCGTCCGCATCATCTGCGAAAAGGAACCCGTCAGCCTGTCGCGCTTGAATTCGAGCAACG
>JALUUK010000351.1 GCA_027021395.1 Acidobacteriota bacterium | reverse complement strand
CGAGTCATTGCAAGGAGACGTCACTCTCGAAGCCGAAGACGTGCGGAAGATTCTCGGCGATGTCAGCCGGGAGGATCTCGCTCGGTACGTCCTGTGATTTGGAGCGTTTCGGCTTGCGCTTTTCCATCGCGCAGGCTCTTCGGTCTTTGCTCGTTTCTGCTGGCCGGGTTCTTGCTTGCGCCCGGCTGCGGCAACAAGGGGCCGCCGATTCCGCCGCTTCCCTCGCATCCCGAGTTCCCGAAGTCGGTGAAGTGGCGTCAACGCGGTGATGCGATCGATGTGAGTGCGCGCTACGACTTGCAGAGGCAGGGTGGGAGAAGGCTCCGACCTCCGGCCCGCCCGGTCGTGTTGTGGTACCCGCTTCCTGCGGGCCAAGATCCCCGCCTCTGGGAGGCGCGGGGCAAGCGGGCGGAGTTCGCGCGAATGGCACGGGAATTCGCTCTTCCGCCTTTTGCGGAAGATGAAGTAGGTACGCGCGAACGAGTCGATACGGTGCCGATTTCCGATCTCGGAGATGCCGAAGCGGTGGTTCTCGCGCTTCGCTTGGATGATCGCAGTACCTCTTCGGAGCCGACCGATCGACGAAGCGTCAGCATGGCTCGCCCTCCTCTCGAGCCGCCGTCCGAGGTGAAGGCGACGGCTCGGGAAGACGGTATCTCGTTGACCTGGAGCCCTCCGACGGACGAACGCGTTCAAGCGGTTCATCTCTATCGCCGCCCGGTCGGCGAGCCCATGTCCTGGAAGCCCTGGAAGAGCGTGGCCGTCGAGCAGAGGAAGTTTTTCGACTCGTCGGCCCGCTATGGTGAGGATCTGCTCTATTCGGTGACGGCGGCTCTCGGTGGGCAGACGCTCATCGTCGAGAGCGAGCCCGGACACGCGCCGCCGATCTCTTACCGCGACGTATTTCCACCGGCACAGCCGACCGGCGTCGGTATCGTCGCGCAAACGATGGCCATTCGGCTTTTCTGGACCTCCGGTGGTTCGCCGGACGAAAAGACCATGCGTATCGAGCGGCAGACCGATGGCGCACACGGTTTTTCCGAAGTCGGGACCATGCCGATGCCCGAGACGTCCTTCGTGGACGCGGAGGTTCGACTCGAGGCTCGATACCGTTATCGTCTGATCATCGAGGATGCGGTGGGCAATCGAGCGCAGCCGACGGAGGCCACCGAATGGGTTTCGCCGCGTCCGGCATTGGCGGAACGGCCATGAGCGTCATTCCTTTTTGGAAAATGTGCGGAGCGGGAAACGATTTCGTCGTGCTCGACGGTCGCGAGGATATCGGAATCGCCGGAGCAGATATCGCTCGGCGTTTGTGCGCACGGCGTATCTCCGTTGGAGCCGACGGCCTGCTGATCGTGCATGCCGAAGGCGACGAACGACTTCGAGTGGAGTACTACAACGCCGACGGTTCGCGGGCGGCTTTTTGCGGAAATGGTGCGCGTTGCGTGGTCCGCTTTGCCTTCGATCGGCGCATCCTTGCCGTCTCCGAGCAACAGTGGTTCGGAGTGCGCTTTCCCGGGGCCGAATGCGAAGGGAGCGTTCGCGGCGGGGAGTGCGCGGTACGGATGGAGCAACCGGTCATTTCGAGCGATCGCGAGGATCTTCCGGGGCGCTTGGTCATCGCCGGAGTCCCTCATCTCGTCGTGCAGGAAGATGATGGGGAGCGTCGCGATCTACAGGCCATCCGCGATGCGCTCTTCGGCGAAGAGATGAACATCACCGCCATGCGGAAACTCGGGCGTGGGCTGCTGGCCGTCCGCACCCTCGAACGCGGCTCCGGCGAAACCCTGGCCTGCGGTTCGGCCGCACTCGCTGCGGCGGCCTGTCTCGATTCCGCCGAGCGCACGAGTCGCTGCGAGGTCCATCCACCTTCCGGCATCCCGCTTTTCGTGGAATTCGACGAATCCAACCACCGGGCAACGCTCTGCGGCGAAGCGCGGCTGGTTTATCGCGGCGAAGTCCGCTCCTAGCTCCCGAGTGCTGCGGCATCGCCGCCGGCGAGCACGGTGACGAGGGCTTCGCCGAAGAAGTCGCCCTGGGAGCGAACGGATTGACCGACACGCTGCTCGTACATGGCGCGGGCTCGGGAAATCTCGTCTTCTAGTCGGGCGAGAATGTCGCGGTGGGCCTTGCCCGATTCGACTTGGTCTTCGTTGTAGAGACGGATCTCTTCGACCACCAGCCGGGCGAATCGCCTAGCGTCCTCGATCTCGGGCGAGGAGGAGGCGTCGGCCGCCGGGGCGGAGACCTCCGGCTGGGCGGCGACGTCGGCTTCCGGATCCGGGCCATCCATTTCGATCTCCACCTCGACTTCGATATCCTCGGCCGGTGCATGGCTCACCTGTCCGGTTGGAGTCGTCTCCGAGGCTTGAACCTCGGGGCCCGTGGCGAGTTCGAAACCGGAGGCGGGCGTCGCGCTCGCCGGTGCCTCGCTTCGTTCGGGCGCGCTGCCGCTACCCGCAGCGGCCGCCCGCGAGAGCGCCTGATACTCGATCGTCAAGGCCGCCATCTGGGCGAGAGCTTCGATGCCGTGCCTGTCGAAGACCTCATTCGGCGAGACGGGATCGAGATAGAGCATGGCGGCGATCTTGTCCTGAATGACCAGTGGGACCAGCAGAGCTTCTCCGCGATTGGTTTGCCCGAAGTCGGGGACGGGTAGGTCTCCTCCCATTCGACAGAAGACCGGGGCGCTTTCCGAGAAGAGGGCGTCCACGGCGGGATGGCCGGAATCGATCCGAACTCCGCGTAAGATCCCCGCGAGTGTCGGCTCGTCATCGAATCCCTGTCCCTTCCACCCTTCGAGATGACCATCCTTGGCGACGAAAAGCGCCGCCCGAGCGCCGAGTTTTTCGGCGGCATCCAATACGATGCTCAAGGCCGTGGCCTGCCCGACCGTGCCGCGAAGTTGCGCTGCCGCTCGAGCGACTTCCATCGATGTTCGCGTCGTCTCCACCGGAGTCAGCGTGACCGACTCCAAGTGTGAGCGCAGAGCCGACTCCACACTCCGAACGGTCTCTTGGATGACGTCTTCTGGGAGATTCTGGGATGACATGCAGGCCTCCACCCGGACGGTCCATTTCCGGCCCCGGGGGTTCATGAACGTTTGAGGACGAATCGCTTGGGGCATTTTCGTGCCTCGGAGGGGCCGGGCGCAAGCTCCTCCGGGCGAACTTTCCAAGGCCGGCGGCCCGAGCGGGTGAGAAGAGGTGATTCTCGCCTCCTAGAGGAGGTACCCGATGGGGGCTCGGCGAACTTTCCAGGCTAGACTGGGAGCATGCGAAACCAGCAAACCGTGGCTCGGCAGGTCGAACTCCGAGGAGTCGGGCTTCACCGGGGGGAAAAAACGAGCCTGCGCATCACGCCCGCCGAGCCGGATACCGGTTTGACCTTCGTACGGGACGACCTCGGCGGAGCGGAGGTCCCGGCACTGCAGCATTGCCGCACTCGGATGGAGCATGCCACCCGCCTGACCCACGGCAAAGCGAGTGTGGACACCCCCGAACATCTCTTGGCGGCGCTGTTCGCGCTAGGGGTGGACAATGCCCGCTTGCACCTTTCGGCTTCGGAAGTCCCGATCCTCGACGGCTCGTCGCTACCCTTCGCTCGGGCATTGCTCAACGCGGGACTCGAAGAGCAAGACCGCGTCCGCCAGACGATACGCATCACCCGACCGGTGGTCGTCGAAGACGACGGCCGGCGTCTGGAGATTCATCCCGGGCAATCGCTGTGCGTGACGGCGGCGATCGATTTCGAGCATGAGCACCTCGGTTACCAAGAGGTAACGATCGAGCTGAGAAGTCCGGAGGATTTCCTGCTCAAGCTGGCGCCTGCTCGTACCTTCGCGCTCAAACGGGACGTCGAACGCCTGCAACAGGCGGGTTTGGTTCGTGGGGGTTCGCTGGAAAACGCGATTCTCGTCGACGATGAAGGGATTCGCGGACACGCACTGCGTTTTCCTGATGAATTCGTGCGGCACAAGCTCTTGGATCTGGTGGGGGACTTGGCGCTTGCCGGCTGTTCGATCCAAGGCCGCGTCGTGGCTTGGCGTGCGGGACACGCATTGCACGGCCGCTTGCTCGATGCCTTGCTCTTGGCGACGGACTCGTTCATCTACGAAGGCGGTGCGCCGCCGGCGGAAGGGCCACCGGCGAGACCGATGCCTCCCGGGCGCATCAACGCGGAGTAACGATGGCAAGACTTCGCCTTCGTACCGAACGACTGCAGATCCTTGCGGGCATCGCGTTTCTCGTTCTGGCGACGGCGATCTATTTCGTCATTCAAAAAGGCAAGCTGCAGGACGCACAACTGGCCACCGACAAGACCCTGCTGACTTCGGTCTTCGCTCTGATCGTCGTGCTGGTTTTCTGGTTGGCTTGGGTGATGATCCGCAACTTGGTGCAGGTGGTCGTCGAGCGTCGTCGCGGGATCATCGGGTCGCGATTGAAGCTGCGCTTGGCGGTGACCTTCTTGTTGTTGGTTTTCGTACCGGCTCTTTTTCTCTTCATCGCTTCGATCACGATGGTGACACATACGCTGCGGCAGCTCGCACCGCGCAACGTCACCTCATCGGTGGAGATGGCCGCCGACGGCGTCGACCAGCTTCTCCAACGCGCGCGAAAATCCTCGCTGCACTACGCGGGACAACTCGCCGACGATCTCGCGGCGGCCATGGGCGGCAGTCGCCGAGAGGGGCGGAGCATCGATCTCGATCGACAGATCCATGACGGTGTGCGTCGCTACGACTTGGCGGCTGCCGGGTTGGAGACGGCGGCCGGTCGGTTTTTTTCCGCGCGGAATCCGCAGCATGAGGAGTCGGCGGATCTGAGGCTCGATGAACTCGTACGTTTGCCGCCCGGTATGGCGGAACGCGTGCGATCGGGTGGCCAAGGGGCCGTTTTCGAAGAAACCATGATCTATGGTTGGCGTGCCGTGGCCATCGAACCGGTGATTCTCGGCGGCAAGACCGAGGCTTTGGTGTGGGCGGTGGTCTACTTGCCCAAGCGTTTGATGGACAAAGTGCAGGCCCCTCATGCCGCACGCGAGGCGCTCGACGAGGTCGCTCGCCACCGGGTTCCGCTCACCCGCCTCTATATCGCGCTCTTTGCGCTGCTCACGTTGTTGATCATGTTCGCCGCGGTGTGGGCTGGTTTGTACATGGCGCGTCAAGTGACGGGACCCTTGATGGAACTTGCGCAGGGAACCGAGGCCTTGGCCCGCGGTGATCTCGAACACCGCGTGTCCGTCCGGGGATCGGACGAGACGGCCTATCTCGCGCGTTCTTTCAATCGTATGGCGGAAGAGATTCAGACGACGCGACACGCGCTCGAGTTTCGCGGGCGCTATATCGAATCGCTGCTGCAAACCATTCCGGTGGGAGTGTTCTCCATCGACAAGCGCGGCTTCGTCACGACCTCCAATCGCGCGGCTTTGGATATCTTGCGGCTCGAAGCGCTTCAGCCGGGCATTCTCTTGGAAGAGGCTCTCGGCAGCGGGCGCGAAGACATCGCACGAGCCATCGAGCCGATCCTAGCGGGCGAAGTTCCCCGGATCAGCACGGAAGTGTCTCTCGAGGTAGACGACGGCAAAGTTTCGATTCAGGTCAGTGCGACGACCTTCGAGGTGGAAGGGCACGGTGGCGGAGTGCTCGTCGGTCTCGAAGATCTGACGCGCCTTCGTCGCGCGGAGCGTCTCTCGGCGTGGGGAGAGGTCGCGCGTCGCGTGGCGCATGAGATCAAGAACCCGCTCACTCCGATTCGGCTCGCGGCCGAGCGCTTGCTCAAGAGATATCGGCAAGATCGCGATGCCGCCGCGCCGGCGATCGAAGACGGTGTGCGCACGGTCGTCAGGCAGGTGGAAAGCTTGCAATCGCTCGTCGACGAATTCTCGCGTTTCGCTCGACTGCCCGAGGTTCGCCCGCAGGCGGACGATCTCAACCGAGTCACCGAAGAAGCCCTTCTCCTTTATCGGGGCACGCATCCGGGGGTCGAGATCGAATGGCAGCCCGCCGAAGATGTGCCGATGGCCATGGTCGATGCCGCTGCGATCCAACGCTGCGTCATCAATCTCCTCGACAACGCGGTATCATCGGTCGGGGAGGGCGGCAGGATCGCCGTGCGCACCTATCGGCACGAGGAAGTCCGGCGCGTCGTGGTGGAAGTCTCCGACGATGGGCACGGCATCGCGCAGGAAGATCGAGATCAGCTCTTTCTGCCGAATTTTACCCGGCGCCCCGGCGGGACCGGCCTCGGGTTGGCGATCGTACATCGGATCGTGACCGAGCATGGCGGGCGCATTCGCGCCGAAGACAGCGAAAGCGGCGGCGCTCGGATGGTCATCGAAGTGCCGGCGGCCGGTTGATTCCCGGCTGAAGCGAATCGGATGGGAGCGGAAAAGGGAATGCCAGCCAAAGAGAGAAAATCCGTCATTCTCGTCGTCGATGACGAAAAACCGGTGCGTGTGGCGCTCGCCGAGATCTTGGAAGACGAAGGATATCGCGTCCTGCAGGCGGAAAGCGGGGAAGAGGGTGTCGAAACGGCGCTCGCCGATGCACCCGACGTCGTTTTTCTCGATGTGTGGTTGCCGGGAATCAACGGTATCGACGCGTTGAGGTTGATGCGAGAGCGCGGCGTGTTCGCGCCCGTCGTGATGATCTCCGGACACGGAACGATCGAGACGGCGGTGAGGGCCACCAAGCTCGGAGCGTACGACTTCATCGAGAAGCCGGTCTCTCTCGAACGTGTGCTGTTGGTGGCGGGCAACGCGCTTCGTCACGCGCGTCTCGAGCGAAGAAACCGCTCTCTGCGTTCCGAGTTGCGACGCGAGGCGGAATACCTCGGGCGCTGCCCGGCCATCGAGCGTTTGCGACGAGATCTCGCGGCGGCCACCGATGGCCGTCCGGTTCTGCTGCACGGAGCGAAGGGAACGGGCCGGCGATTGGCTGCGCGCTGGTTGGCGTTGCACGGTCCGCGTCCCGACGGTCCCTTCTTGGATCTACAGGCTTCGGCGATGTCTCGAGATCGCTTGATCCGTGCGCTCTTCGGAGATCCTTCCAAGCCGCGTCTCGAGCCGGGGCGTCTGATGCTCGCGGACGAGGGCACGCTCTATCTGGAAAACGTCGACGACATGCCGCCGGCGTTGCAGGCTTCGCTTGCTGCGGGGATCCACTCCGGTACCTTTCCGATGCCCGGAAGCCGCCGCACCGTCAGGAGCGAGCATCAACTCGTGCTTTCGATCATGGACCGTCCGGAAGTGCTGGCGGAAGAAAAGAAACTCTCCGGTGCATTTCTCGCGAGCATCGGGCACACCATCGAGGTGCCGACCCTGCAGCAAAGACTCGACGATCTGCCCGAACTGATCGCCGGCTTTCTCGGGCAGTTCTGTCGAGAGTACGCGCGGGATCACTTGTACTTCACGCCGGAGTCGATGGCGGTGATGCTCACCTACGACTGGCCGGGCAACGTTCGCGAGTTGCGCGGCGTGCTCGAGCGCATCGTCTTGCTTTCACCGGGGCCGTCGGTCACCCCGGACGATTTGCCGGCAACGATCTCCGGCCGCGCGGCAAGCGATGATGGAGGAGTCGCCAGCACGCTCCGCCGCTTCGAGGAATCCTGGCTCAGGCGTCATCTCGACGAGGCGGACGGAGACCTCGAGCGCGCGGCTTCCCGCTTGGGAATCAGCCGGGATGAACTCGTCGCGCGTATGACCCGCTTCGGCTTCGAGATCTGATCCTCATACTTCGCTCGTCGCAATGGAGTCGATGTAGAGCATCTCGTTCGGAGGAATGCGGCTGAGTTCGGACCGGCCGGATAGTGTGCGGGTGCTTACAAGATGGGGGCATCGCGAGATGAAAAGCGCACGATCTGCTGCTGGTAGTAGTCGTTTGACGGGTCGAGGCGAACGGCCTCGGCGATGGTCTCGACGGCTTGTTCGGTGCGGCCTAGCTTGAAGAGAATTTCGGCACGTGTGTCGAGCAGCATGGCTCGGTCGGCGTCTTCGACGATCTCGAGGGCACGGGTGATCAGAGCGAGCGCGTCTTCGAGCCGAACGTCGTTTTCGAAACTCCACCAAGCGATTTCGTTGATTTCGATGGGGTCGTCGCGCCAGCCATCGGAAAAAGAGCGCTGCACCAGCAGCAGGGCCTTCTCTTCGTCGTTTTCGACGTGAAGTGCGCGTGCGATCTCGAGGCCCGGCCGCAGGTTCTCCGCATCCTCTTCGTTGCTGCCTTCGAGCAGGGCAAGGGCGGGGTCGATGAATTCGCTTCCTAGGCTGTGCGCTTCGTTGCGTTCAAAGCGGTCGAAGATGAATGCGACGAGGGAGGCTTTTTCCATCGCCGGCACGCGATCGGAATCGAACAGGCGGATCAATTCTCGCTTGACGTCTTCCGGGGAAAAGGCGCCCGCATCGAAGCCCGCGAGGCGAGTCGAGACGATCTCGGCCTCGTAGGCTCTAGAGCCGTCGGCATCGATTTCTCTCGCGCGTTGCCAGTAGCGGTCGGCTTCCGCCCACTCTTGCCGCGCGCGATGATGCTTGGCCAAGATCAGCGCATCGTCTAGGGCCGGTTTTTCTTGGAAGCGGACCGAACGCTCGGCGAGCGTGACCGGGTCGCTTGTGACGAAGTCCAGTCTCCGCACGAAATCATCGGCTCCGGCATAGCCCGACCAGCGCGCGAGCTCTTCTTCGGCGAGATTGAGCACGACGAAGGTCGGCAGCCCCTCGACGGCAAAGCGTTCCGCGAGCACGCTGCCCGCGGCGGATTCGACATCGACGTCCAAGGTCACGGCGCGACTCATGGCCTGCTGGATCGCCGACGAAGTCGCGGCATCCGCCGCGAACGCTGCGCACACGCTGCACCACTCAGCGTTGAAATCGAGCAGGATCGGCATGGCTTCCGCCTCCGCCATCGTGCGCGCCTCTTCGAGGGTCGCGGCGTGTCGCACGACCACCTCGTTGCGGCACGAGACGAGGAGCAAGGGGGCGAGCAAGGCGACAAAAGGCAGCCATCGTGACGTCTTGGTAATCATCCCACCTTTATGCAGGCGGGCGCCGGCGAAAACAAGGAGATTCTTGTAACCAAGTCGTCAATGGAGGCTGCCGTGCGCTGCGAAATGCCTGCGCACGCAGAGACGAAAAGTCCTCGTTCCCACGTCGCTTCGCTCGCGCTTGGACCCTCTCGGCGGTGCCTCGAGAACGAACGATGGCGTGGTCGCCGAAGGCCCGTTTTTCACTTGACAGGAACCCGACCGCCCGTTAGAAACCGGCGTGATTGAACCTGCTGATGGAGGGGCGATGATACGAGTCGAAGAGTTGTCGAAGCACTACGGCGAGACCCGCGCACTCAGCTCCGTTTCATTCGAGATCTCTGCGGGTGAAGTCGTCGGTCTGCTCGGCCCGAATGGTGCGGGCAAGACCACCACGATGAAGATCCTCGTCGGCTATCTGCTCCCGACTTCGGGCAAGGCCGTGGTCTCCGGCATCGACGTCTGCGAGGATCCTCTCGAGGTGCAACGCCAAATCGGCTATCTGCCGGAGAACGCGCCGCTCTATTCGGACATGTTGGTCGGCGAGTATCTCACCTTCATGGGCGAGATGCGCGGTCTGGAGCTGGAAACGCGGCAGCGGCGTCGGCGGCAGGTGATCGAGGAATGCGGATTGGGGAGTGTCGTCCGTCGTCCGATCGACCAGCTTTCGAAGGGGTTCCGGCAACGCGTGGGGCTCGCCGCCGCTTTGCTGCACGATCCACCGATCTTGATTCTCGACGAGCCGACGACCGGTCTCGATCCCAATCAGATCGTGGAGATCCGCGAACTGATTCGCCGCATGGGCGAGACGAAGACGGTGATCTTCTCGACGCACATTCTTTCCGAGGTCGAAGCGGTTTGTTCCCGGGCGGTGATCGTGATCGACGGGCGCATTCGTGCGGACGGCGCGCTCGACGAACTGACGCAGTCTAGCGAGCAGGTCGTCAGCCTCATGGCACCGGACGTCGATGAGGCGCTCGCCGCACTCGCCGCGTTGGATAGGGTCACCCAAGTCCTGCATATGGGGAGTTCGGGTGGGTTTCATGACTTTCGTATGAATCTCGATGCCGGTGATGGTGTAGGCGAGAGCATTTGGCGACTTGCTTCGGAGCGTGGCTGGCCCGTGCGGGAATTGCGTCGGGACGAGCGCTCTCTTGAGCAGGTTTTCCGTCAACTCACTGAAAGCTGTATCGACTCGGACGTTGCCATGGAGGCTCGGCGATGAATCTGGTCAAAGTCGTCGCATTGCGGGAACTTAGATCTTATTTCAATTCTCCCATAGCCTACGTCTTCCTTCTGGCCTTCTGCGGGGCCGCGCTCTTTACGTTTTTCAATCTCGGTGCGTTCTTTTCGAGAGGAGTTGCCGACCTTCGCGGGCTCTTCGATGCCGTGCCTTGGTTGATGCTGCTGCTCGTGCCGGCTTTGACCATGCGCCTTTGGGCGGAGGAAGAGAAGCAGGGCACCTTGGAAACTCTCTTGACGCTTCCCGTCAAAGACCACGAACTCGTGCTGGGGAAGTTTCTTGCCAGTTGGATGCTGCTGGGGGTTGCGCTCTTGCTGACGTTGATTCTTCCGCTGATGACGGCATCCATCGGGAATTTGGATTGGGGGCCGGTCGTGGGAGGCTACCTCGGCGCTTGGTTGCTTGGTGCGGCCTATCTGGCTGTGGGGCAGTTCGTCTCGGCAACGACCGAAAATCAGATTCTGGCTTTCATCTTGGCTCTGGTCGTCTGTTTGGGGATGTACGGCATAGGCAGCGATGCTTTTGTCGGTCTGTTCTCGGACAAGACTTCCAGCCTTTTTCGAGCGATGGGTACCGGCAGTCGCTTCGCATCGATTGCCCGCGGTGTGATCGACTTGCGCGATTTGCTCTACTACGTTTCTTTGTCGGGATTTTTTCTCTTCGCTTGCGTCGCAGCTTTGCGCACGAAGCGACAGGTCTGATAGACGGGAGGCACGATGGATTGGCTTGGGCGGAATCGGTCGGCTCTGGTTCTTAGTGTCGTTCTCGTGGGTTTGAATCTGATCGCCTTCAACATACTGGTTTCCGGTTGGTCGCGTGCCCGGATCGATTTGACCGAAGATCGCCTCTTCAGCATTTCCGACGCCACACGCCGAATCTTGGACGGCATCGAAGGGGAGGTGACGATCATCGGGTACTTTTCGGAGCGAACGCATCCGAAACTAGCGCCGCTCGTTCCGGAGATCGCCGATCTGCTAGACGAGTACGCCGCCATCTCCCGCGGCAAGGTGCACGTCGAAATGATCGATCCGGGTGAGGATAGAGAGGCGGAAGAAGAAGCGGGGTCGCGGTTCGGAGTGAGTAGCACGCCCTTCGAGTTCTCATCGAAATACGAGACGGGCATCGTCAACGCGTACTTCGCCTTGGTCGTCAAGTACGGCGATCAATACGAACGCTATTCTTTCTCG
>JALUUK010000350.1 GCA_027021395.1 Acidobacteriota bacterium | reverse complement strand
CGCATCACCTGCGTGGGCGGGCCGGTGTGAGCAGCGAAGAACACCTTTCGATCATCGAACGCAAGACGGCGGCTCTGTTCGAAGGTTGCTGTCGTACGGCGGCCATTCTCGCAGGCGCGAGCACCGCCGCGGAGGAACGACTCGCGGTCTTCGGCGTCAATCTCGGCATCGCCTTCCAACTCGTCGACGATCTGCTCGACCTCACGGCCGACGAAAAAACTCTCGGCAAGCCCGTCGCTTCCGATCTGCGGGAGGGACGACTGACCCATCCCTGGATCGATCTGATGGCTTCCGGCACGGAACAGGATCGAACGGACATCCGCAATGTTCTCGAAGATCAAGACTTCGAACGTGTCGCCTTTGAACGGTTGCGTGCTCGTCTCGAGAACGTAGGATCTTTGGAGCGAACGCGTCGTTTGGCGATGGAACACGCGACCCGTGCGCGGGAGGCCATCGAGACCTTTCCCGAAGGGGTCTACCGTTCGGCATTGCTCGACGTCACGCGTTTCGTGCTTTCTCGCGATCGGTAGACCGGCGTTTTCGGCGCCACTTACGCTCGAGCGAACACTCGGTAGACAACAGGACGGCCAAGACACACGCAGGTGGAGGATTGCAGCAGGATGCTTCGGCTCGAGCGGATGGAGGTACAGGGGTTCAAGAGTTTTCTCGATCGGGCATCCGTCGAGTTTCCGGGGGGCATCACGGCCGTCGTCGGTCCGAACGGCTGCGGCAAGTCGAATATCGCAGATGCCATACAGTGGGCGCTCGGAGAGCAATCCGCCCGCGCCCTCCGTGGCTCACGGATGGAAGACCTGATCTTTGCGGGAACGGATGCGCGTGATCCAGGAGGGCTCGCGGAGGTTCACCTGCACCTCGTTTCCTCCGACGGCGACCTTCCCGACGGTCGCAAGAAGGTCGTGCTGACACGCCGACTCTTCCGCACGGGGGAAAGCGACTATCTGATCGACGGCAAGAAATCCCGTCTTGTCGACATTCGCTCGCTGCTCGAGAAGATCCGTGCCGGCCAGCGCACCTATGCGGTGGTCGACCAGAGCCACGTCGCCGGTTTCGTGACGAGCAAGCCGAAGGATCGCAGACTTTTCATCGAAGAAGCCGCCGGGATCAGCGGCTATCGGCAGCGCCGAAGACTCGCCGAGCAGCGACTCGAGGCCACGCGCGCGAATCTGCTGCGAGTGGAAGACATCCTGCTCGAGATCGAGCGACAACTTCGCTCGCTCAAGCGGCAAGCTGGTGCCGCCCGTCGCGCCCGTCGACTCGACGAAGCACTCAAAGCGATGCGCACGATTTGGTATCGCAAGCACTACTTTGCTTCGGCGCGCTGGCTTTCCGATCACGAAGAGGCGAAATCCGTCCACAGCCGGGAGACCGAGCACCTCGATCGCGAGCGTCGCCGATTGGCCGAACGGTTGGCCGAGGCGAGGGAGCGTCTCGAAGCCTGCCATCGGGAGCGCGACGAGGCGGTGGCCCGCTCTCATGAGGCGACGCTCGACGAAGCGCGCGTGGAGCAAGACCTCGAGGCGACCAAGGCGCGGATCGAGGCTTTGACGGCCGAGATGGAGCGATGGGATCGGCAGGGTCGTCGACTTTCGGAAGATCGTGAGGCGCGCCGCGAAGAACTCACACGCCTGCAGACGAGCCGGAAGGCGGCCAAGGAAAGTCTCGACGAAGTGGCCGCACGCCTCGAAGAGGCGCGCCGTGCGAGCGAGGCGGCACAAGCTCGTTTTCGGCAGATGCGGGAGTCGGTGGCGCAGCAAGAAAAAGTGCAGCACGAGGCGCTGCAGGCGCGGGCCGGTCTTTCCGCACGCCTGTCGGCGGCGGAGGAGGCATCGACGCGGGAGGCTGCGCGCGCGGAGGAGGCGGCGGGAGCGGGGCATCGACTCGAGGCCTCTCGGGCCGAGCATCAGGCCGCCGTCGAAGAAGCAGAGAAGGATGCAGAGGAAAAGGCCGCTCGCATCGAAGAAGAAATGCGCGCCGCTCGCGAAGCACGAGAGAAAGAAGAACGCGCTTCGCTCGATCTTGAAGCCCGGCGGGCCCAAGAGTCGGAGAGAGCTGCCGAATTGGGAAAGAAAGCCGGCGAACTCGCCGCGCTCGAGTCCCTCGACGTGCGTCTTGCCGGAGAAGACGGTGCGCTCGAGGTCATGCAACATGCGCGTGCCGGCGCATTGACCATTCGCGGGCTCGTCGCAGATGCACTCGAAACGGACGAGGAGATTGAACGCGCTGCCGAGGCCTATCTGAGGCATCTGCTCCCTGCCGTCTTGGTCGACAGTACCGAGGAGGTCTTGCGTGGCGCGCAGCTTGGAATCAAGGGGCGGATATCGTTTCTGCCGCTTCGCGCCCGTGCGGGGGGCGAGTCGACTCGGGAGGACGAAATGCCGGAGGCCCTGCGCACGGATCCACGCGTTCAGGGGCGGCTGGTTCCTCGCTTGCGCGATCACTCCGGTCGATCGTCGGCGATCACGGGACGCATCGCGGATGCGGTCCTGGTCGAATCGTTGAATGCGGCGCTCGATCTGCACGAGAGATTTCCTTCCTACAACTATGTGACCGAGCAAGGGCACATCGTCGCCGCGAGCGGATTGGTCACCATCGAAGGAGGGCAAGGGCAGCGCAAGGACGGGCTGCTGGCGCGGGCTCGCCGCCGAGAGCGGTTGGCCGAAGAGGTTGCCGAAGTCGAAGTGCAGCGCGCGGAGGCCGTGCGCCGTGTCGCGGAGGGCCGAGAAGTGCTGCGCGCGGCTCAGCAGGCGCGCCGAAGCGCGGAAGAAGCCGTGGCCGAAGCCCGCCGCGCATTCGCGCTCGCCAAGGTCGCCGTCGATCGCGCTCGCCAGGAATTGAAACGCGTGGATCGAGAGACCGCACTGACGGTGACGGTGAGAGAGGCCGCCATTCAAGGGGCAGCCAAGGCGCGCGAGCAAGCACGGGAACTCGAACGAGAGGTGCGGGTGGCCGAGGAACGCGCGGCTGCGGCCCGAGAGCGCGTCGAGTCCATGCGCGGCGAACTTCTAGCGAGTGAATCGGCCGTGCACGACAAGGCTTCCGTGCAGGGCGCCGTTCAGTCGGAGGTGCGCGCGCTCGAGGAACGCGATCACAGTCTAGCCCGCGAGTGCGAGCGCCTAGCTCGGGAAATCTCCACCATCGAGGGACAGCACCGCGACGGCCGGCAGGCCTTTGAAGAGGCGGGGAAGGAAATCGGCGAGTTGAAAGCGAAATGCGTGCGGCTCGACGCCGAGCTCCAAGAAATTCATTCTCGCCGCGTGCTGACGACGGGTGCCGTCGGAGAGTTTAGCGACGTGCTCGAGGCTCGCACCGAGGCGGTTCGCCACCTCGAAACCCGCCTAGGGAACATGACCGAGGAGTGGGAGGCAGCGCGCGCCCGCCGCGAGCAGGTTGCTCTCGATGTCGAACGCGCGCGCGCGGACCTCGAGCATTTGCTTGAAGACTGCCGCAAGGAACTCGGCGCTAGGCCGGATGAGCTGCCGGAGACGGTCGAATCGGAGCACCTCGAGGGGATCGAAGACGACGAGAGCTTGCTTTTCGAGCGGATCTCCGAGTTTCAGAAGAAACGAGAGAAGATCGGTCCGGTCAATTCTCTTGCGGAAGCGGAGTTCGACGAACTCCACGAACGTCACGAAGAAAGCCTAGCGCAAAAGAAGGATCTTGCGGACTCGATCGAAGAGTTGATGGCGTCGATCAAGAAGATGGATCGAGAAAGTCGCGAGCGCTTCCTCGAGGCGTTCTCCGAGATCCGCCGCTATTTTCGGGAGCAGTTCGCGATTTTGTTCCGCGGCGGACGGGCGGATATCGGCCTAGAGGATCCGGACGCTCCGCTCGAATGTGGAATCGAAATTTTCTGCCAGCCGCCCGGCAAGAAGCTGCAAACGGTGAACTTGCTCTCCGGAGGGGAAAAGGCTCTCGCAGCGACCGCCGTGCTCTTTGCGATCTTTCGCTACCAGCCGCCGCCGTTTTGTCTGCTCGACGAGGTCGATGCCCCGCTCGACGAATCGAACGTCGCACGCTTTGCCGAGTCGATTCGCGCGTTTTCGGAGAAGACGCAGTTCATTCTCATCACGCACAACAAGCGCTCGATGGAGATGGCTGATCTGCTCTATGGTGTCACCATGCCCGAGCCGGGGATCAGTCGCCTCGTATCGATGACGATGGACTGATTCGCAAGGCCGACTGCGCTAGGCGCCGCGGCTCAGCCCGGAAGATCCTTGGCGTTGAGGAGGTTGTCCTCCATCATCTTGAGCTCGTCGATGCCCGAGATGATGACCTTCGGATCGCAGGCGAGTTCTCGAGAGTCGATCTTTCCCTCGTACTCGATCTCGTTGAGAATTTTTCGTATGCAGTTGATGCGAGCATCCTTCTTGACATCGGAACGCACGATCGTCCAGGGTGCGATGCTGCGGTTGGATTCGCTGAGCATCTGGAACTTCTTGACCGTGTATTGATCCCAAAGTTCTTGTGCCTGTTGATCGACCGGCGAGATCTTGAAACGCTTGAGCATATCGGTCTTGCGCGCATCGAATCGTTCGAGCTGGGTCTTTTTCGATACGGAGAAATAGAACTTCATCAAGACGATGCCGTCCTTGACGAGCATCTGCTCGAAGAAAGGGACGTCCTTGAGGAATCGTTTGTTTTCTTCGTCCGTGCAAAAACCCATGACCGGTTCGACCATGGCGCGGTTGTACCAACTCCTGTCGAAGAGCACGATCTCCCCTGCTGCCGGCAGATGAGCGACATAGCGCTGGAAATACCATTGCGTCCGCTCACGGTCGCTCGGCTTCTCCAAGGCCACCACGCGTGCACCGCGAGGGTTGAGATGTTCGGTGATGCGTTTGATCGTCCCTCCCTTACCCGATGCGTCACGTCCCTCGAAGATCAGCAGAACCCGCAATCCCTCCGCCTTGATGTGATTTTGCATCTTGAGCAGCTCGATTTGCAGTTTCTTGAGTTCCGCCTCGTAGTGCAGCGTCTTTTTCTTGACCCAGACGGCGACGCGGCCGGCGGACTCGCTCTTGCCGAGGTTCTCGAACGCCGTGTGTTCCGACAGTTCGATCTTGGAAGAGGGGGTGTTTGGTCTGCGTTTCTTCTTTCGCCGACTATTTTCGATCTTGGCGTCTTTCACGATACTCATCTCATCGAAACCCGCTTCGAGTGGATCCCCTTGCATCTACGCACCTGTGCCTAGACACAATCTATATCGTTTCGGAGCGTCGTGCGCGAGCCGGCGGCGAATCGCTAGGCGGGGCCGTCGTCCGGATCGCTGGACAGGACCGGGGGCGGGGGGCATATCTTCTTCTAGGGAGCGTGTGAATCTCGTGTCCGGCACGTTTCCAGCTTGTGGGAGGTATCGGGTCATGCCCGAGCGCAAAGGAGCGGAAAACTCGATATTCGGAAGATGCCTCATCGCCGGTATCGTCTCCGGCTGTATCTTGTCGGGGGGCTTGGTTCTCGCCGGCTTCGGCGCCTCCGCGGTGGGGATCGCCGGGATCGCAGTAGCGGCCGGAACGCTTTTCGGGGCTTCGATCGCGCGCGACGCCCGGCGCTCTGCTCCCGAAAACGCTGCGCCGTCGGTCTCGTTGGAGCGCCGCGATCCATTGGATCGCCGGGATCAAATCGACTCGGAGCAGGCTTACCGAGAGGGAATTCTCGCCCAACTCCAGCGGGCCGAAACTCGGGCCCGCGATCGTGCACGGCTTCTGCTCGAAGTCGGCAGGAGCATGCACCCGAAACTCGAGCGGCTGGAAAAGGCTCTCGCCCGGATGACCGAGGGGCGATCCGGGACGGTCGATCGTCGCGGCCTGACGGGAGAGATGCAGCGCGAGGTGGGAGTGCTCAAGGTTCTTCTCTGCGACCTGTTGGCGTTCGGCGAGGTCGAGTCGAGCGAAGTGCCCCTGCAGTCGATTCCCTTCGATCTGAGGCAGGCCCTTCGCGTGGCCTGCGAAGACTGCCCCAAAGCCGTGCTCGAAATGGACAAGGCCTTGCCCGGCTTGTTTCTCACCGACCCGGCCCTGGCGCGGACGGTGATCGAGCGCTTGCTGGCGTTGATGCCGAGCGGGTCGGAAGGGCATCCAAGCCGACTTCTCGCACGTGCCGATCCGACGGCGAGCGATCTGATGCGTGTGGAAGTGATCTTCGAAGGCGCGGGCGGCAGCTTTCCACCTTCGATCCTCGAGGCTCTGGAAACGAGCGATGGCAACCCTCCAGCGTTTTTCGGAATGCGTGAGGGAGAGGCGAGCTTGTCGCTGGCGATTGCACTTCGCGCCGCCGCACGCCTTGGAGGAGCCGTGCGGTCACGTCGCAGCGAAAGCGGGGGCGTCGATTTGGTCCTCGATCTCGTGCTTCCCGTGACCATCGATCGGCGGGCGGCTTCAGTGGACGGCATTCGAAGTCGAAACGAAGCGCTCGTATCCTTCTAGCGGGAGCGACCCCGAGGCGCTCGAAAGTCGCACTTCTATCGATTCTAGAGATCCCGGCGATATCGTGATCGCTTTCGGGGGTGGAGCTCGGGGATGGTCGTGCCCGTCGCCGGCCTGGATGAACCTGGGTTGGTCCTGCAGAATCTCCCACCGGATCTGATGGAGAGCAGGAAATGAGCAAGAGAGAGAGCGAGCCGAGCGCAAGCCGAGGCGGCGAGAACGCCCGTTGGTGGGCGGCGGCTCTCGGAGCGGTCTTCGTTCTGGCTCTCGCGGTGCGAGTGATCGTCGTGCTCGAGTCGAGAGACGAAGACTATCACCGCTACCTCGTGCTCGACGCAGCGACCTACCACCGCATCGCAACCGACGCTGTTCCCGAGCGCGCGCCGCGGCCCTACTGGCAGCCGCCGGGATATCCGTGGTTGTTGCGCGGGCTGTACTCCATCGCGGGTAGCGAATCACCCCTCGTTCCTAGAATCTTTCAGTCGTTCCTGGGGGCCTTCGGTTGCGTGATCCTGATGTCGTTGACGCGTCGCATCGGCGGTGCGCGAGCGGGTGTGATCGCCGGATTCGTGATGGCGCTCTTCGGTCCGTTGGTTTATTTCGACAGCGAAGTCTTACCGGCAAGTCCGGCAACGCTGCTGCTGCTGTTGGTGGTCTGGGCATTGACCGTGCGAGGGGAGCCGAACACGAGGTGGGCACGGTGGCGTCCCGTCGTGGCCGGCTTGCTGATCGGTGTCGTCGGCGTGTTCCTGCCGATGGCGGCGCCGGCGGGACTGTTCTTGCTGATTTGGTTGTTTCGCACCGAGGGGGTGCGCACCGCGCTGGTTTTTGCCTGCTGCGCGGCGATTCCCATCCTGCCGATTACGGTGCGAAACTATTCCACCGAGCCGGATCTCGTGCCCATTTCCTACAATGGCGGGATCAACTTCTGGATCGGCAATCACTACGACTATCCGCAGACGGTGGGTATCCGGCCGGGGTTGTTCTGGGGCCATCTGATCGAAAAGCCGCGCTGTCTCGGCGGGGTGCGGGGCGCGGCGGAGGAGTCGGCTTGGTATCACAGCCAAGCGCGCAAATACATCGTAAGCCACCCGCTGCGATGGATCGGCCAGGAGGCGTGGAAGGCTGCGGCGACGCTCTCCGCCATCGAGATCGGCCGCAATCGAGACATCTATGCGGCTCGCAGCGAATCGCGCGTGATGGCGGTGTTGCTTCACCCGCTCGGCTGGCCCTTCGTAGTGCTCGGCCCACTCGCAGCGGTCGGCATCGTCGCGCTGATCCGCCGCAGGAAGATTCCCTGGGCTCCACTGCTGGTCGTCTGCGGCCTCCTCGTCGCGATGATTCTCTTTTTTCCGACGGCGAGATATCGTGCACCGATCTTGCCGCTGTTGATCATGCTCGCTGCCGTCGGTGTACCGTCGGCGCGGCGCATCGACTGGGGCGCGGGAATTCTCGTGCTCGCTCTCTCTTTGCTTCCAACAGGCATTCCAAAGGTGGATCGCGAGGAGACGCTCTACGAGATCGCCATCGATCTCGACGGCAACGGACAGTACAAAGCCGCGGAGCCGTTCTATCGGAAGGCGCTCGAAACACGTCCGAATCATGCGGATACCTTGCTAGCGCTCGGGCGAAATCTGAGGCGCCAGGGGCGAGGGGAAGAAGCCCGCGAACAACTCGAACGCGCCGCGGCCATCGAACCCATGGCGGATTTGGCATGGTATGAACTCGGATTATATTGGATGGTTTCGCGTGAAAACGAAAAAGCGAGAACGTGCCTCGAGAAGGCGGTGGAGATCAATCCATGCAATCATCGCGCGCAGGGTCAGCTTGCCCACGCGCTGATGAATCTCGGCTACCTCAATGCAGCCGAAAAGGTTCTCGATGGGGCCCGCCGCATCGCGCACCCGAGGGACCGCACATTGACTCGGGCGACGGAACGACTCGAGAAGCTCACGGGGAAGACCCTTCCAAAGCCGTGAAGCTCTCGGTGGGGGAAGGAGGAAGGGCAAGAGCCGTTCGTCGTCGCGCCGCTTTCACCGGTGCCGGAAAGGAAGGAAATGGCAATCAGGATCGGATTGATGGGATTCGGCCGGATCGGGCGGAATATCTTTCGCGCTCTCCACGATTGCAGCGATATCGAAGTGGGAGCGATCAGTGATACGGCCGACCCCGAGGCTCTGACCTATCTCTTGCGCTACGACACGATCTTTGGTCCTTTCCCGGATGAAGTGAGATACAAGGACGGTTTTCTCTACACCTCGGGCTGGGAGTTTCCGCTCATCCAAGGGAAAGCCCCAGGCGACGTCTGCTGGAGGGATTACGCGGTCGACTATGTCGTTCAGGCGACAGGGCAGTCGATCTCCCGCGATGAAAGCGCTCGTCATCTCGCAGAAGGCGCACGTCGGGTGATCTTGTGTGCGCCGCCGTCGGATCGGGCCGATGCCGTCGTCGTCTATGGGGTCAACCACGAGACGATTCGTCCGGAGCACGTCATCGTATCCAACGCATCGTGCACTGCGCACTGTGCGGCGCCGGTATTGCACACGCTGTGCAATGCGTTCCCAGTGGAGAATGCTCATTTCACGGTCGTTCACGGCTATACGAACGTGCAGCGGCTCGCCGACGTGCCATCGCACGAGTTGAGGAATTCGAGAGCTGCCGCCGAGAATATCGTTCCCGGAGAGACCAACGCCGCGTCCGTGATCTCGTCGGTGCTGCCGGCTTTGTCGGGTCGCGTGCACGCCGCTGCGCTGCGTGTGCCGGTCGCCAATGGATCTCTAGTGGATATGACGATCTGGTTTTCGGCGGATGTGACCCGGGATCGCATCAACGAAGTGCTTCGCAGCGGCGCATCAGGTCCGCTCCGAGGCGTGATGGCGTATTCGGAAGATCCCATCGTTTCGAGCGATATCGTAGCGAATCCACACTCGGCCATCGTCGATTCCCTCGCGACGATGGAGGTCGGCTCCCGCTGCGCCAAGATCATCGCTTGGTTCGACAATAGCTGGGCCTACGCGCAGCGTGCAATCGATCTCACGGCCCACTTTGCCGGGCAAGACCTCGGCGGGATGCCGTCCGACACGAAGGGAGGTGCATGATGGCGACGCGAGTGGCAATCAACGGTTTCGGCCGCATTGGTCGCGCACTGCTTCGCATCATGGAAGATCGTCCCGAATTCGAAGTGGTTGCCGTCAATGATCTCTACGATGCACGGAGCTTGGCCTACTTGTTGAAATACGACACGGTGATGGGGATTTTTCCGCAAGCCATCGGCTGGAGCGATGGTGCGATCACCATCGACGGAAAGGCCATTCGTCTCTGCGCCGAAAGAGATCCGGAAAAGCTGCCGTGGGGCGAACTCGGCATCGATCTCGTGATCGAAGCCACCGGCGTTTTTCGATATCGCGAGCAGATCGCCCGCCATCAACAGGCCGGTGCGAAAAAGGTGATTCTCACCGTTCCGTCGAAGGATGAAATCGATGCCATCATCGTGCTCGGCGTCAACGATGATGATCTCCTGCCGAGTCACTCCATCGTCTCCAACGCCTCGTGCACGACCAACTGTCTAGCGCCCGTAGCCAAGATTCTCGATGATCACTTCGGCATCGAATACGGGGTGATGACCACGGTGCATGCCTATACGAACGATCAACGCCTCGCAGACGTTCCGCACAAAGATCACCGCCGGTCGCGTGCAGCCGCGCAGAACATCATCCCCACGACGACGGGTGCTGCGCGTGCCGTCGGCAAGGTTCTTCCCCATCTCGCCGGAAAACTCGACGGTATGGCGGTGAGGGTGCCCGTTCCCGATGGCTCGATCGTCGATCTGGTCGTTCAACTCGAGCAGGATCCCGACGTCGAAGAAGTCAACCAAGCGGTGCGGGAGAGTGCCGAAGGGTCGATGCGAGCCATCTTGCAGTACTCGGAGGAACTTCTGGTCTCTTCCGACATCATCGGAAATCCACACAGCAGCATCTTCGATGCGCCGTCGACGCAGAAGATCGCTCCTCATCGCTTGCGGGTTTTGGCGTGGTACGACAACGAATGGGGCTATTCGAACCGTGTGGCGGACCTTGCCGCCCGTTTGTTCGCCTAGCCCGGTTTCTTTTTCGGACCCTTGTCCTGAGGGTGCTCAAACGTGGCTAGGTCGCGCGTTTTGCGGATTCTAGCCGGATGGCATACTCGCCGGTATGTTGAGGGCTCAATCCCGTGAAAAGGTGCGGGCCGGCTGCATTGGGTTGCTCTCGGTGGAGGGCTCCACGAATCATCCGGGAGTGAGACCTCAACCTTAGGAGTGAGACCTTAGGGGATCGATGGTGGCAAAGAAAGTCGGTATTCTCACGGGAGGAGGGGACGTTCCCGGCCTCAACGTCGCGATCAGGACTTTGGTCCACTGTATGCAGGATGCAGGCTGGAGTGCGCTGGGACTCAAGCGCGGCTGGGCCAGCTTGCTGGAGATTTTGCCGGACGGCAGCAACCGCGAGCAGTGGACCGTTCCGTTGGACAAGGCCAATGCTCGCAAGATCGATCGTACGGGTGGTACGGTCCTGCACACGTCGCGCACGAACCCAATGGCTGTCGCCCCGGATGCGGTGCCGGCGCATCTGATCGACCGTGTGGGGCCGTTGCCGGAGAGCGGAACATACGATCTGACCGGAGTTGCCGTGGCCACGATCGAGGCTTTGGAACTCGATGCTCTCGTGGCCATTGGAGGGGACGATACGCTGTCCTTCGCAGCGCGTCTCGATCAGGAAGGAGTGTCCGTCGTCGGCCTGCCCAAGACGATGGACAACGATGTCTTCGGCACGGACTACTGCATCGGCTTTTCTACGGCGATATCGCGCTCGGTCAACATGATCACCGACCTGAGAAGCGCTGCCGGCTCCCACGAGCGGCACCTCGTCGTGGAACTCTTCGGTCGCAATTCCGGGGAAACTTCTCTGATGATCGCGCTGCTCGCGATGGTCGACCGGGCGTTGATCAGCGAAGTTCCCTTCGATCCGGAGCGC
>JALUUK010000349.1 GCA_027021395.1 Acidobacteriota bacterium | reverse complement strand
ACGACCAATTCCGTCGTGTCGGTGATGGAAGGCGAGCAGCCGGTCGTCATTCCCGCTCGCGAGGGGAACCACACGGTTCCGTCGATGGTCGCATTCAGCCGGCGCGGAGAACGACTCGTCGGAAACCTGGCCAAGCGGCAGGCGGCGACGAATCCGGAAGGAACGCTCTATGCGATCAAGCGGTTGATCGGTCGCAAGAGAGAGGATCCCGAGGTGAAATCCACCGCCGAGAGTGTGCCGTACCACATCGTCTCGGCGGCGAACGGGGACGCACACCTGCAGGTCGAAGATCGGATCATCAGTCCGCAGGAGATTGCGGCGGCAACGCTCTCCCATCTCAAGGAGATCGCCGAGGAGTATCTCGGAGAAAGCGTCGAAGATGCCGTGATCACGGTGCCCGCCTATTTCGACGACTCGCAGAGACAGGCGACCCGCGATGCGGGCCGCATCGCCGGGCTGAAGGTCTTGAGAATTCTCAATGAGCCCACGGCGGCTAGCTTGGCCTACGGCATGCTGGGCGAGGACAGCGGCGAACGCATCATCGCCGTCTACGATCTCGGCGGCGGCACCTTCGATATTTCGATCCTTCGCTTGACCGAAGGGGTATACGAAGTGCTCGCCACGGCCGGCGACACCTTTCTCGGCGGAGAAGACTTCGATCTGCGGATCATCGAGTGGTTGGCGACGGAGTTTCAGGAAGAGACCGGTATCGACGTGCGTTCGGATCCTCTGGCGTTGCAACGCCTCAAGGAGGTCGCCGAAAAGGCAAAGTGCGAGCTGTCGCGTGAGTCATCGGCTGAATTGCAGCTTCCCTTCCTCGCGACGGGTAGCTCCGGACCGCTTCATCTGAACCGAACGCTTTCTCGGGAGAAGTTCGAAGAACTCGTCGATACTCTCGTCGAGCGCACACGTCATCCTTGCGAGGAGGCGTTGCAAATGGCGGGAGTCAGCCCCGAGCAGATCTCGGATGTCCTGATGGTCGGAGGGCAGACGAGAACGCCGTTGGTGCAGCGCTGTGCGCAGAGCATCTTCGAATGCGAACCGAATCGTGACGTCAATCCAGACGAAGTCGTCGCGCTTGGCGCCGGAATCCAGGCGGGAATCCTCTGCGGCGATGTCAAAGAGATGGTCCTGCTCGACGTAACGCCGCTGAGCTTGGGGGTGGAGATCCGCGGCGGCGGCTTCGTGCGCATGATCGAGCGCGGCTCTTCAGTGCCTTGTCGTCGCAGCCGCATCTTCACCACGACGGCGGACAACCAAACGAAGGTCGAAGTGCACGTGTTGCAAGGTGAGCGGGAACTCGCTGCGGCCAACAAGAGTCTTGCACGTTTCGAGCTAGTGGGTATCCCCCCGGCTCCCCGTGGAGCGGCGCAGATCGAGGTATCCTTCGATATCGATACCAACGGCATCGTCTCGGTGTCCGCCAAGGATATGAGCACGGGGCTCGAGCAGCAGGTGGTGGTGACGCCGTCGTCGGGGCTCAGCCCGGAAGAGGTCGAGACGGCGATCCGCGACGCTGAACGCTACATGGAAGAAGACCGTGATCGCATAGCCGCCCTGCGGGCGAAATCCCGACTCGATGGTTTGTTCAAGTCGAGCCAGCGAACCTTCCAAGAGTTCAGCTCGATGCTCAAGCCGGAACAACAGCAAGAGATTCAGGAGATCTTCTCTCAGTGCAAGAGCGCGCTCGCCACCGATGATGCCTCTGCGGTGCAAGCGGCGCTCGATCAGCTCTCGACCGTTTCGCGTACCCTAGCCGAAGTGGCGCTCTACGATCCCTCCAACCTCTCGACCTGATGCACGAGGCTCGAAGGCCGGCCGGCATCGAGATCCGAGCCTCGGCTCCTGTCGTCCTTCGTAGCTTCCACGGTGCCCTGATCGGGAGGTAAAGTCTCGCTTCGGACCGGACCATCGCAGAAGCGCTCTCGACCGTGGCCGACAATCTTCGCCTCACCTTGTGATAAGAGGGGATTTGCGGGGTAGACTCGCGCCCCGTGAGCCAGACAGACTACTACGAAATCCTCGGTGTTTCGCGCGATGCAAGCCCCGATGCGATCAAGAAATCCTATCGCCGCTTGGCGATGGAAGTGCACCCGGACCGCAACCCGGCCCCCGACGCCGAGGAGCGCTTCAAAGCCTTGTCCGAGGCTTACTCCGTCTTGGGCGATCCGGAAAAGCGTGCACGCTACGATCGCTTCGGTGCCGAAGGCGTGCGGGGCGGTACGGGCGAGATCGACATGTCGATGTTCGAGGAGGTCTTCGGGGGGTTCGGCTTCGAAGACATTCTCTCGCAGATGTTCGGGGGAGGACGCAGTACGCGAGAAAGCGGCTCGCGTCCGGCTCGCGGATCGGACCTGCGCTACGAACTGGAAATCTCTTTCAAAGACGCCGTCTTCGGCAAGAAAGTCAAATTGAAGCTGCCGCGGACGGAAAGCTGTCCGGGATGCAGGGGGCACGGTGCGCAGGAAGGAGGATTCGAAACCTGCCGCGCTTGTGGGGGAGCGGGTCGCGTGGCCTTCCGTCACGGATTCATGCAGGTGGCA
>JALUUK010000348.1 GCA_027021395.1 Acidobacteriota bacterium | reverse complement strand
GAGCGAGGTGCGACGCGAAGAACGACGCCTTCGCGACATTCTCGACCGCGCCGGATATCAGGAGGCCCGCGTGCGCTTGCGCGTGGAGGTGGGAGACGGCGACGTGGTGGTCGTCTTCCGCGTGCACGCCGGTCGCTCGCTGCGCATCGCGACGATCGGCTTCGAGGGATTGCGGCAGACGAAAAAGCAGATCGTCGAGGCCGGCATGACGCTAGCCGAAGGCCGGCCGCTGTCGAACGAAGCACTGCTGCAGACCGAGCGCAATCTCTATCGCCTCGGTCTCTTTCGGAGAGTGGAAATCACGACGCAGCCGCTCGAGGGGCGGCCGGCTGAGAGGAAGGTCTTGATTCGCCTCGAAGAGGCAAAGAACCTCTCGGTGATGGTCGGCGCCGGCTATGACAGCGAAGAAAAAGGAAGAGCCAGCATTTCGCTCACGCACGAGAACCTAGGTGGTTGGGGACGCGTCGGTTCGCTGCAGACCTTCTATTCGAGCATTCGCCAAAACGCGCGCTTGACCTTCGAAGATCGACATATCTCCGGAGGTCGGCTCGAAGGGCTCGCCACTATCGGTTGGCTTCGCGAAGAACGCGAGGGTTTTACCGAAGAGACGAAGAGCGCCACGCTGCAAATCGGATCTCCTCCGCGAGGTATCAGTCGCTGGCAGGCGATCTACACGCTCTCGGATACGTCACTGTCTCGGGTGAGTCTCTCCGACGATGCGCTACGCGATGTCCTCAGAGCGGATCGGAGATTGCTCGACGCGATTCGCCTCGCCTCTCTCGGCGCGAGCTTCGTGATCGATCACCGCGACGACCCCTTTCTTCCGCAAGACGGCTCCTTCTTGCTGACGGAGGTCAAGGGTTGGGCGAAGCCATTGGGATCGGAAGTGCCGTTCTTTCGGTGGACCGGGCAGTGGGCGAAATACAAAGCACTGGGCGAGAGCAGGCGCATCGTGCTCGCCGGCTCGCTTCGGGCGGGCTGGCTGAAGGCCGTTCGCGGAGCGGAGATCCCGCTTTCCGAGCGCTTCTTCGCCGGCGGATCGGATAGCGTGCGTGGTTTCGCGCGCGATTCTCTCGGTCCCCGCGATCCCATCGGCGGCGAGGCTCTCGGAGGAACCTCGCTGCTCATCGCCAACATGGAAGGTCGTTTTCGCGTGCACCCTTGGGTCGATCTGGTTCTTTTCTCGGATGCCGGCAACGTCTGGGCGGAGAATGAAGACTTCAGCGGCCGTCTGCGTTGGACGGCCGGACTCGGCTTTCGTCTGCGGACGCCGGCCGGCGCCTTGCGGGTGGAATACGGGCGCAAATTCGCCCCGCTGCCCGGCGAGTCGTCGGGAGAATTGTCCTTTTCCATCGGCGAGGCATTCTAGCCGTCGCCGTGGGTCGAGTTTGCGGCAAGGGGTTTCCGCTCGGACAATCGGTGCATGGGCGCGGTTCTCGGCATCGACGTGGGCGCAAAGACGCTTGGTCTCGCCATCAGCGACGACTCGGCGAGCGTCGCTCTGCCCTTGCGTACCGTGACGCGTCGCGGGCTTCGGCGTGATCTCGACGCGCTAGCCGAAGTGGTCGAGACGAGAGGCGTTCGTCGCGCCGTCGTGGGATGGCCTCTGAACCTCGATGGAAGTCCGGGCGCGATGGACGAAGAGGCGGAAGTCGTGCGCGCAAAGCTCGCCGAGCGCTGCGGCATCGTCGTCGATCGCTACGATGAGCGGATGAGCACCGTCGCTGCAGAACGCGTTTTGATCGAAGCGGATGTCTCGAGAAAACGAAGGAAGAAAGTCGTCGACAAACTGGCCGCGACTTTGATTCTGCAAAGCTATCTCGACCGTTTGGCATTCGAGCGGAGAGAGAACGGAAATCCGTGATGCGGTGGGCTCGATGGATCGGCGTCGTTTTCCTGCTCGTCGCCGTGTTGGCGCTGAGCGGAGGGGTTTGGGCGCTTGCCTATCTTTCGACGCCGATCGGAGAGCCGGCGGGGAGCGTGGTCACCGTCGAGATTCCCGAAGGTGAAGGTGCCGCGCAGGTCGCCCGTCGGCTCGAGATGCAGGGCGTCATTCACCAAGCGTGGCTCTTTACTCGCTGGATGAGTTGGCAGGGGATCCAAACGAAAGTTCAAGCGGGGCGCTACGATTTCGAGTTGCCGATCGCACCGGTGGAGGTGATGAGAATCTTGGCCACGGGACGCGTGGCGCTGGTGGAGTTCACGCTGCCGGAAGGACTGACGCTCTTCGAATCTGCGCGGGTGATCGCCGAAGCGGGATTGGGAGAGCGCGAAGCCCTCGAGGCGGCGTTTCGCGACCCCGCGGCGATTCGCGATCTCGATGGCGGGGCGCGCACGCTCGAGGGCTACCTGTTTCCCAATACCTACCGGATGTCCCGCGGGCTCAGTGCCGAGGAGGTGGCTCGCACCCTGGTCGAGACGTTCCGCACGGAAGTCTTCGAGCCTCGCCGGCAGGCCGTTGCCGAGTCGGGCTTCGATCTCGGTGCGCTGGTCACCTTGGCATCGCTGGTCGAAAAGGAGACCGCTAGGGCCGATGAGCGCGCGACGGTCGCCGGGGTCTA
>JALUUK010000347.1 GCA_027021395.1 Acidobacteriota bacterium | reverse complement strand
ACCCGGCCTCACCACCTGAACCGGGATCCCACGTCATCGTGGAGACCACTACCGAGCCACAAGGTGGTGTATGGGCATTACAGCCAGACTTCACACCGCTTGGACGACTTCGTTCCCCTCTCAAGCGCTCCCGAGAGGACATAGTCGAGGCGCGTGTCGGACGGCGACCTGGTACGGTACGCATTGAGTATTTCGGCCCGCGCGGTGACCGGTGAGGAAACGGATTGGAATCCTTGGTAGGCAGATGACCTGCCCCCCGAAAACAGTGCCACCCGCAATGGTGCATCCAGGTCACAATGGAGGCATCCACGATGCGACGCAAGCGCTACACAGAAGAACAGATCGTCCGGATTCTTGGCGAGGCCGAGGCCGGCATGACGGTAGAGGACCTGGTCCGAAAGTACGGCGTCAGCCGCAACACGATCTACCGCTGGCGGTCCAAGTACGGCGGCATGGAGGTCAGTGACGTACGCCGCCTGAAGGAGCTCGAGGAAGAGAATCGTCGGCTCAAGCAGGTCGTCGCCAACCAACAGCTCGAGATCGAAGCTGTAAAGCACATTTTGAAAAAAAAGTGGTAGGAGCAACCGCCCGTCGCCGAGCTGCCACTGAGATGGTTCGTTCCTTCGAATTGAGCGAACGCCAGGCCTGCCGGCTCGTGTGTCAGAGTCGGTCAGTGTTCCACTACCGCCCTCGTCGTACGTCTCACGAGCTGGCCCGCAGGCTCGAGGAGTTGGCTGCGGAGCGTCCTCGTTTCGGCTATCGTCGATTGCACGCCCTGCTCGTGAGGGAGGGATGGTCGGTCAACCACAAGCGCATTCTGAGGCTCTACCAGGACTTGGGTCTACAAGTCCGAAGGAAGAAGCGCAAACAAGCTGCAAGAGCCTCGAGGAAGCCCAAGGTGGCCCCAAGCCGTCGAGGTGAGTCCTGGTCGATGGACTTCATGTCCGATGCCTTCACGGACGGTCGTAGCTTCCGCCTGCTCGATGTCGTCGACGACCTGACTCGGGAGGCCGTACGGATGGAAGTTGGAATCTCCCTGACGGCCTCACGCGTGATCCGTGCGCTGGAGGCTGCTATCGAGGAGTACGGCAAGCCACGAAGGATCACGATGGACAATGGCCCTGAGTTCACCAGTAGGGCCTTGGACGAGTGGGCCTATCGGCAAGGAATCGAGCTGCACTTCATTCGCCCGGGCAAGCCGACAGAGAACGCGTACGCGGAGTCCTTCAACGGGCGCGTGCGTGAAGAATGCCTCGACCAGCACTGCTTCGGAAGCCTGGAGGAAGCCAGGGCGATCGTCGGCAGCTGGCGCGAGGACTACAACCGCGTCCGACCTCACGGCTCGCTTGGAAACGCGACGCCGGAAGAGTTCGCCGCGGCACTGGAGGAGGAGGGGTACCCCTCCTCCTCCCCCGGGGCTGGGGCCATCCAGTCCGCAACACTCAACCCACAGCAACGATAGACTGGAAATGCACCATTCGGATTGGCCCTAAAATGGGGGGCACATCACAACTACATACCATCCATGCCGGCTGGTGGATACTTCCAGCCATCTGCATGAGTAGCGCCAAGATGTGCCCGATTGATAAAATCACCAGGATCATCGATTTCAAAGAACCAGATTGAGGCCTGCGGCTGACCGTGAGTGTGGAAGATCTGCCGGATGTGAGAGTCGCTCCGTGGCCAATAGGCGTTGCTGCCGCCATACTGTCCGTTGTTGGCTACCATGACGAGTTGGAACATGTGGTAGTGTAGGGCCAACGCCATCTGGTCGAATGTCCTAACGTCCTTGTTCAACGCCGGGATCGCCATGACGTCGGACTGCTTCCTGAGATCCGCAGCCAGACCGATGTCCGTAGCGTCATAACAGACGGCCGCAGTCAACCATACTGGCCGGCTACCGTCCGCGTCGGACCACGGGTAGCCGATCAGCCATTGGCAGGGCCGAAAGCCCTGAAGGAGGTTTCCACCACCACCATTGAACTCCCTCTCAATTGGAGCGAGATGCTCCTTTCCCTGACGGCGGGTCCTGATCTGCAACCCATACGCGTCTGACCACTCCGGGATGACCCAAAGAGCTGAATTGACGAGCGGTTGTCCAGGCAGAAGTTCCTCATAGGTCATCCCAGCCAAAACGATCGCCTTATGAGCCCTTGCGAATGGAACGAGGTGGGTACGAACGTCTGTCGGATGGACGGCAAGCTCTGGAAGGATCAGCCAGTCGAGCCGGCCAGCGCTCCCCATGTGCGTCTCTCTCAGCGCCAGCATGCGCCCCACAGCCGCAAGCGCTGCCGAAAGGTGATTGCGGTGTCTTCGACGAATTGCAGGCTCGTTAAGCGCTAGGTCTGTCGCCTGGAAGTCCTCGGCCGCCGGGACAGCCGTCTGGACCACACAGGCACACAATGGTCGCTTTGCTCTCGCGGCGGTTGGCCGCCTGGGCACTAAAGGCAGCATCAAGGCGTGCGTCGCACTGCCCCGGCGCAGCTCGAGATCCGCGATTCTCCTTTCAATCCGCGTCCTTGCTGTTTCGATGCCCCGTTCGACCCAAGCGAACTCTTCCGGGGCACGAC
>JALUUK010000346.1 GCA_027021395.1 Acidobacteriota bacterium | reverse complement strand
CCCCGGCATGGAGATCAAATCTGCCGGAGATTCCGCCCGTACGACGAACGCGTTCGACGGGTAGTAAGTGTAGAGCCTCACTCCTCGAGCACGCAGGGCTTCTTTCTTCGCCCGCGTCACCGGGCCGTCGAGTTGGATGAGCCAAGGCGTCATGCTCACGCGCGCGGACGCTTGGGTCAGGCGAAGCGCTTTGGGGACTTCGAAACCGGATCCTCGCGTATCGAGGTCTCCGACACGCAGCCTAATCACCGATAGCTGCAGTCTCTTCGCTTGCGGTAGGCTTCCGTAGTGCGGCCCCTTGGCGTAAGGCCACCAAACGCGGCGCTGCAATTGGTGTTCCTCGAGAACGCCGCCTTCCGCAAGCACGCGGGAGGGCATGAGCAGCCCTCCTAGACCCAGCAAGAACGAAATACTGACGACGATGGCTACGAGACGTCTTCCTCCCCTCTCGGCACTTTTCATGGCACTCTCCTCGTCTGCGCGGTCCGGCTCCACAACGACCTGTCGCCCGCTGAAGATACGCAGGGTTCCGTCGCACGACAACGAGAATCGGCCAAACCCGGTTGTCTCCGGAACCCCGGCCTCACAACGAACGCAACGAACCAAACCTGAGGTATAGCGCAGGTACGATGAACATGTTCAGCACGGTTGAAGTGCCCAGTCCGCAGAGGATGACGATCGCCATCGGCGCTTGGATCTCACTGCCCGATTCGCCCCCGGATAGGGCCAGCGGCAACAGTCCAAGGCCCGATGCCAGCGCAGTCATCAAGATCGGCACGAGGCGTTCAGATGCGCCCCGCCGAACCGCGGCCGCCGGATCCGCCACTGCCTCGACCCTCATGAGCTGATTGATATGAGAAATCATCATGATTCCGTTCCGCGTCGCGATACCGAAGAGCGCGATGAAGCCGATGATCGAGGCGACCGAAAGAATTCCGCCCGACAGAAAGACCCCTGCCACCCCACCGATCAACGCCAATGGCAGATTCACCATCACCAAGGCCGCATCGCGCCCCGACCGGAAGGCGACAAAGAGAATCAAGAAGATGCCGGCAACGACGACGAACCCGAGCAGCAGCAAGGTCCGTGACGCCTTGGCGGCGCTTTCGAACTGCCCGCCGTATTCGACATAGTATCCTGGGGCAAAGTTCACCGATCGCGCAATCTCGGCGCGTATCTCCTCGACGACGGAATGGAGATCCTTCCCCGCGACATTGCACATCACGACGATTTTTCGCTGCACATTCTCGCGGGTGATCGTATTCGGCCCGAAGTCCTTGCGCACTTCCGCCAACGCATGCAGAGGAACGCGCGCACCTGATGGCGTAGCCATCAGCGTCCCCTTCATCAGTTCCAGATTCTCGATCCTTTGCGGGTTGTACCGCACGACCAGGTCGAAGGCCGCCTGCCCCTCGAGAACACGGGAAACCCGACGGCCGCGAAAAGCCGTCTCGAGTGCTTCGACCACCGCACCCACACGCAAACCGTGGCGTGCGATGGCTGCACGATCGAGACGTATGCGCACGAACGGGATATCAGCCTGTTGCTCTATCGCCAAATCGACCACCCCTTCGACCTCCGCCATGACCTTACGGACGTGCTCGGCTGTTTTTCTGAGCTGAACGAGTTCGTCCCCGAAGATCTTGACCGCGATATTGGCGCGCGTGCCGGAGAGCATATGATCGATTCTGTGAGAAATGGGTTGACCGATGACGATGCTCGTCCCGGGAACGACCGCCAATGCTTGGCGAAGATCCGCAAGAAAGTCTTCCTTGCTCCTATCGAGCATCTTCAAAGAGACGTCGATCTCAGACGCGTTGACGCCTTGCGCGTGCTCATCGAGCTCCGCTCTGCCGGTCCGCCTCGCCGTGGCGGTGACTTCAGGCTGCTCGTGCAAAATGGTTTCTACCATCCGCCCGAGCCTGTCCGACTGTTCCAACGATGTTCCCGGGAGCGTCACTGCGGAGATCGTCAGCGTTCCTTCATTGAAGTCGGGAAGAAACGCCCGTCCGGCCAAGAAAAGCGCCCCGCCCGCCACGGCCAACAACAGGATGGATCCGCCGACTGCGAGTTTCCAGAAACGGATCGCCGCGTCGAGCAGCGGACCGTACACCGCCTTGAGTCCGCGGACGAGCGCCGGCTCCTCGGCCCTCTCGAGCATTCGTGAGCGGGGCAGCGCGATCAGACAGAGTGCGGGCGTTACGGTCAGCGCAACGATCAAGGATGCTGAAAGTGATATGACGTAGGCGAAACCAAGAGGTTCTAGAAGGCGCCCCTCGACTCCCGAAAGGAAAAACAACGGCAGGAAAACGAGGATGATGATGAAGGTCGCAAAAACGATGGAGGAACGGATCTCTTTGCTCGCTTCAAAGACCACATCGATCGTCGCGCGGCGCATATCCTCCGGTCGACTTGCGTTTTCGCGTAAACGCCGTACGACATTTTCGACATCGATGATCGCATCATCGACCAGGGCCCCGACGGCAATCGCCATTCCCCCAAGGCTCATCGTATTGATTCCGATGCCCAGGGATTTCATCGACAAGATCGCAGCGAGCAAAGACAGCGGAATCGCCACGATCGTAATCATGCTCGCACGCAGGCTCACCAGGAAAAGACCGACGACCAAGACGACCAATAAGGCACCGTCGCGCAGGGCGACGCTCACGTTGTGTATCGCCACCTCGATGAAATCCGCTTGGCGGAAGATGTGGCGATGTATCGCCATTCCCTCCGGCAGCGCCATTTGAATTCCGTCGAGTACCTCATCTAGCGCTCGCGTCACTTCGAGGGTATTGGCCTCCGGCTGCTTTTGGACCCCAATGATCACAGCGGGCGCACCATTGAATGACCCCGCGCCTCGTTTGAAGCGGCGGGGTGAGGCACCGATGCTCACCGTCGCGATGTTCCGAATCAGGATCGGCTGAGAGTTTCGCATGGCCACCACCGTTTCGGCGATATCCTCCGGCCGGTACACGCGGCCTTCCGCGTGCACGAGGAACTCCTGACCGCCCTCGACGAGAAACCCCACCGAGGCGTTCTCGTTGCTTTTCTCGACGGCGGCAATGACTTCGTCGACCGAGATCCCATAGGCACTGAGGCGTTCCGGAATCAGACTCACGATGTATTGACGTTCGTCGCCACCGATGGGAATGGCTTGCGAGACCCCGGAAACCGCCAGTAGGCGCCGGCGGATCTGCCAGTCCGCTCGGGTTCGAAGATCCATCGGATCGTGCCGGTCCGACGTGACGGCAATGAACATGATTTCGCCCATGATCGAAGAGATCGGAGCGAGAATCGGCGGTGGTATCTCGGGGGGCAAAGAACCGCGGACGAATTGAATTTTCTCGGCAACGATTTGCCGGGCTCGATAGATATCCGTTCCCCAGTCGAAATCTATCCAGACGACCGCAATCCCTACGCTCGTGGAGGATCGGACACGCCGAACACCTGATGCTCCGTTGAGAGCCGTCTCGATGGGAAAGGTGACCAGAATCTCCACCTCTTCAGGCGCCATGCCGTGTGCCTCGGCTATCACGGTCACCGTCGGAGCACTAAGATCCGGAAAGACGTCCACCGGCATACGCCATGTCTCGATGAGGCCCCAAGCGAGAAGGAGCGCAGCACCAAGCAAGACAAAGAGGCGGTTCTCGAGAGACCAACGAATGACGCGATCGATCATGCCGTTCGAGTGTCCGGAGCCGAAACGTGCTCATCATCTTCGGCGGCCTTCGGTGCGGGGAACTCCGCAGCGCCTTCCCGCCTCCATGCTGCTCCACCGTCGCCGTCGCGCCTTGCCGAAGACGTCGAAGGCTCGCTGGAGAAAGCCGGGGAGTTTCGGTGCAGGCTCTTAGTGGGCATGCCCATGGTCCGGTACTTGGCCCGCAGATGAAGCGAGTCTCAAGGCGTACGCCCCGCGAGCGACGACGCGCTCGCCGATGCTCAAGCCGCTGATGACCCGCACGAAGGAGCCGTCCCGCCCGCCTAGGCGAACCACACGGCGAATAAATTTCTCGCCACTCACCTGAACATAGACCGTGTCCTCTCCCGCGTCGCTGATCACCGCCGTCGCACGCACGGTCGGCACCGACTCGGCGGGGGCCGTCAGAAGGTGGGCTCGCACGCTCGTTCCGACGTGAAGCTCTTGATCCGGATTTTCGAACTCCCATACGAAGGGCACAGTGCGCGACCGCCGATCCACGACACCACCACGCGCAATGGGAGGCGAAGTGACCTCGAAGATTCGATCGTATCCGTCCACTTCGAACCACATTCCGCTCGTATCGGCGAGCCGGCCGAGATTCGCCTCGGGGACCCTCGTCTCGACCCACAACCGTCGAAGGTCGACGATGTGGAACATCTCTTGATTGGCCGAAACGAACGCGCCGGCTGTCACGTTGACCGCAACGAGAGATCCCGCAATCGGAGTACGGATCTCGATGCCTCGAGCGCCCGCACCGTCCGGTCGCTGAAGGTCGCGAAAGTGCGCCAATCGCCGTTTCGCCGCCTGAGTTCGGGCGCGAGCGCCCGCCTCCTTATGACGCGCTTCGTGCACCCTGCGCTCGGCGACTGCGCCTTCTCGATGAAGTCCTTCTATTCGCTCTCGCTCGCGTTCTGCATGGTTTGCGTCGAGTTGTGCTTCGGCGAGCGCAAGTTCGAGAGTTGCAAGATCGGCATGATCGACGAGTTGCGGAGCGAGTGATACGAGCAGGTGATCAGCGGAGACCCGGGCCCCGATCCGCGGAAACTCCTTTCCAGCGGTCAGCACCCTCCCCGCGACCGGCGCCGTCATACGAACCTCTCCGTCGGGTCTGGCGCGAATCTCCCCATGGACCGGAATCGACGCGCGAACGACTCTCTCGGTCACGGCTTCCGTTCCGAAGAGAATTCGCCACTGCTGTTCTTTGCTAAATGAAATCCAATCCGAAGGTCCCTCCGAACTCTCCGGCCGCCGGGCTGCATCGGCATCGGAGAAAACCTCGACATCTCCGAGATCGTGCGACACTTCGAAGTTGTCCGACATGTAGCCTACGACGAGCTTTCGTATGCCGGAGTACATCGGCCGAACAACCGGTCGAAATACGCCGACCGTCGGACTCTGGGTGGCCGCAAAAACTTCCTCCGGCGCCGACCCGCCGGACAAGACGACAACCACCTTGCCGCCCTCTAGCGGCCGAAAATCCTCGAGACGGGTCAAATGGGCGATAAGTTGCGATGCCCGATTTCGGACAAGTACCGGAAACTCGACAAACAGCTCCGTGCGGGGCGTCCAATGAGTGATCGCATGCGAAGGGACCTCCCTGGAGTTGGAAGTCCCATGCGTGTGTTCCTCGCCCCCCTCATGGCGATGCGCGAGAGCTTGTCCGGCCTCGCCATCCAACGCAGTCTCGCCCTCGCCCGCACCTCGACACCCTAGAGTGCAGCCCGCCAAGAGCCCCGCGGCGAGCGTGATACCGGCTAAGCGCATCATCGCTGCTTTCCTTTCTCATCTCGGTGCGCATACCCCCCCGTGCTGAATTCCAGGTCGATGCGTGCGCGCCGAGCCCGAAACTCGAGATCGATCAACCGTTCTTCATCCTCGTGAGCGCCGCGGTACGCATCGAGCAGCTCGAGGACACCGAGTTCACCGCCCCGATAACCGACTTCCGCAGTGCGCACGAGAACTTCCGTTCCCTCCTCGCGCTCTCGACGGAATCGGATCGCCGCCTTGCGCACTTCTTCGGCCTCCTGCAGAAGCCCCCTGACTTCGACCCGAATTTCGTCCAGCGCCAGCGTCCTCTCGGCCTGCGCGCGTCGGCGTTCGGCTTTTGCGCGTTGGCTTTCATCCTGCTTGCGATCGAAGAGCGGCAACGTCACCGCCAGCATCGCTAGGTACCCATCCGTTGCCGCGGCCCCGAAGTCAACTCGTTTGTAGCCGCCGCCGAGTTCAAAGAGGGGCACCCACCACCGAGAAGCGGCTTCGAAGTCCAATTCCGCCGCATTGGCTTCGTGTTGCAGCACGCGAAACTCGGGACGCCGAGCCATTCGCTCGAAAAGCCTGTCCCGCCCGACAAGGGCATCCGGAAGCAACGTCCCGGAAACTCGAGGCCATGGAGCATCCCCTTGGCGCTCGTCGCCGATCAACGATGCCAGTTTCGACCAGGCACGCTGTCGGCGCGTATCGAGCATGGCCAGGCGCGCAACGGCAATCGAGAGTTCACGCTCTATGCGTCGGCGGTCGTATGCCGAAGCGTCCCCGGCAGCCTCCCGGCGACTCACGGAATCGACGGCTTCCTCCAGCCTCGCGATAAGTGCCCGCACGGATGCGACCGAACGCTGATGACGCAAGACCTCGTAGAAGTGCATGCTGACTTGCGCGGTGATGCGAGCGCGACGGGCGAGTCCACTTGCGCGAAGCGCGGCCGTCCGCTCATCCGCGGCCCCGGAACGCAGCCGCAGCCGCCCGGAGACGTCGAAACGCTCGCTCACCCATAGATAGTCTTCGGCCGTTCCCTCCGGCCCACTGGTCTGCTCGCGCGAATAGAACAGTTCCGGATTCGCCCACATTCTCTCTCGAAGAGAATCGGCGTGGGCCATAGCGACCGCCCCATCGATCGCCTGCCCGAGAGCCGGCCGTTCGAGCGCGCGTGCGACGGCCTCGTCCCTACTCAGGAGAGTGCCGGACTCCGCCGCATGCGCACAACCAAAGAACACGGCGGCGATCATCGCAAATGACGAAACGATACCGTTGGCTTTGCTCTGGTCCCGCCGGGCGCACACGAATCTATGCGCCTCCTTCACTTGGTAGAAACGCGCGCGACTCTCCCGCGAATGTCAAGTGATCGAGCGCGGACTCGAGGATGAGCCACACGAGCACAATGCCGAGCAAAACACCTCCCCCTGGTGCAGCGAGCAACGGGATGACGAGCGGGAACACCGTCTACACTCTTCGCGTTTGCAATGAATCGACGCCTCGAATTGCTTGAGTGCATCGACGTGCGTTGCGGCGATACCTGCCGACATACGTATACATCTTGGAAACATCCGCCTCTTCGATCCGTCAAAGACGTTCGAGAATCTCGAGTTCCACTTCTCCAAGCGGAGATATGGCTCCCTTTGCCTGCTTTCTCATCGAACCACCCTATCGGGACAGACTTCGATGGTCAATCGAATTTTTGCATATCCGCTGTAGGCGACCACGGGTTCGTCGCGGAATTTTCCGTGATATCTTCGCCCGGAACGGTGAATGAGGCGACGGATGGGATCCTCACTTGAACGCGAGAACCTCGACGCGCGCGATGCCTTGCCGCGTGCCGCTTCCGCCGTCTCGGATTTCGCGCGACCTGCAGAACAATGTACAGACCCGCGCATGAAAGAAAACGACTCTCTTCCGTGGGTTTCATGCCCCGAAGGGAAACGCGGCACGTGAGGCAGAGATCGATGGCATGTCCAGTTGAAAGCCGAAACCGTCGCGGCGCGGCGCAACGTCGATGGCTCGCCTTTCTGGGAGTCGTCTTCGTTCTTTCGTTTGCGGCTTCCTGTTCCTCGCAGAAGAGGACCTCCGTATCTCATCCACTCCTGCCCTATCACGGACGTTTTTCGGATGATCCCCGGCTTTCCTCCCTGATCACGCGCCTTCTCGAAGCGCTCGACCCGGCGGCTGCGAATGTCTCCAGCAGTCTTGGACTTCCCGTCAATCCTCAGAGCTTTCGATACCGCCTACGAGAAAGTTCGGAAAATCGTCGGGTCTTCGAGCAGCATTGGGCGAGAACTCTTCATCTCGCCCATGGCCCCGCAATCATCGAATTGGAGATCGAACCCTTCCTGCTCGACATCACCGACCTTCTCCCTGTGCTCGCGCACGAACTTGCTCATGCTTCCATGGCAGGAACACTTGGAAGTTCATATCACGATTTGCCGCAATGGCTTCAAGAGGGTCTGGCGGTCCATGCCGCCGGACAAAGTGATGACAAGGTCCGTCGCGTGCTCCGGTGGAGCAGCGCGACCGACACGGACGACTTGCTCGACGGAATCCACGGAAAGGAGCACACGTGGAAGGACTATGCGGAGGATGCTCTAGCCATTGATAGCATCATTCGACTCGGTGGAGACGATGCGGTGGTCCGCCTGCTCGAGGAACTTGTCGGCGGGATTCCATGGAAGGATGCACTCGAAAAAACGACCGGAATGGAATGGGGCTCTTTTTCCGATTATGCCAAGAATGCCGCTGCAGCCTACTACCGCCGACAGGCGGGAACTGAGCGCTCGCTCTTGGGCGAGGGACGCGTCCTCCTTGCAGACGAGAAGTACGAGATGTCCATAAGGGCCCTAGCACCGCTAGTGCTCGACCGGGACACGCCCTATCACTTGCCGGCGCTTTTCTATAGCGCACAGGCCCACTTGGAACTCGGAGATTTCGAGGCTGCGGAAGGGCTTTTCGACCGTGCGCTCGCGAGCCGGGAACTACCTCCGGAATACTACTCGAAGGCTCTCTACCACTCTTCCCGCGCCCTGAACGCGCTAGGTAGAACCGCAAAGGAGAAGGAGCGTTGCGACGCCTTCCTCGTTCTGGCGAGAGGCGATCGCGAGCAGAAGAACGTCTGCCGCACGCTCGCCGGTCCCTAAGCGAGAACGACAGCCGCCCGCTCGGGGACGATCAACACCTACAGCCTAGTTCGGATCTGCTTTGTGCGGCCTAGCGCATCATTTGGAAGCGCGAGAAGCCGGAGTCCTGACGTGCATCGTGCGAATCAGTGTATGCCGACTGATCCACACGGCTTCATCCGTCTCGGCGAGGCGCACACGATAGCTTTCGACGGGAGGCCCCGAACGAAAAGAGTGTGCTGGGTCATGCCCGATCACGACACCGAAATGTTTAGACTCGCTTTGCGAATACAGAACATCTCCGATAGCCACCTCCGTCGCCTCGAGGCGATAGTCGGAGAGCGTCGGCGCGCCGAGGAGAATGGTCGAGATGACCAAGCAAGCCACCATCGCCGTCTGCCTGATGAAAGCTCGACGCACGCGAATCCGTCTTGCCTGACGCTTGCGATGGCTCTTCGCCTTTCGGTAGTGAAACTTGCGGATCTCACGAAACGCACTATCGATCCGGGCAACTTCGCCCAAGCGCACTCCTCCCGCTCGCTGATGCTGTCGCCGAAGCTTGCGATGCGCTGCGACGACCTGGTCGAAGGGTGCATTGACCGGCAATCCAAGCGCTCGATAGCACCCCGCCGAGGCCTGCGTCGTGCGTCTCCGACTACCCGAATCTCGCCTAGTCGCTTGGCTCTTGGCTTTCGCAGGCTCGGCAGAGTGTGTGGCTGTTTTCTTTTCAGGCATCTGTCGTCCCCTGCATGCACCGGCTCCGAGAGCCGGTGCGGGTTCCTGTCTACCACTTGACCTGAATGTAGGACTCGTCCTGAATCACGAGGTCACTTTCGAAGGACGCCCAGACTCCGGTCACGATATCCGCATCCGGAGCGCCGTCTTTGCCGTAGGAGTAGATCCGGAAAGTCAGACGTCCGACTTGGTCGGATTCGCCGCTCGACACGTCGTCGCCATCTCCGTCCGACTCTTCGCCGCCATTGGAACTGTCGTCATCCGAGCCGCTGTCGTCGTCGCCGGAGCCACTGTCATCGTCCGAGCCGCCGTCATCGCTCGAAGAACTGTCGTCGCTGGAAGAGCTGTCGTCGCTGGAGGAGCTGTCGTCGCTCGAAGAACTGTCATCGCTCGAAGAACTGTCGTCGCTGGAAGAGCTGTCGTCGCTCGAGGAACTGTCATCGCTCGAAGAACTGTCGTCGCTGGAGGAGCTGTCGTCGCTGGAGGAGCTGTCGTCGCTCGAGGAACTGTCGTCGCTGGAGGAGCTGTCGTCGCTCGAAGAACTGTCGTCGCTGGAGGAACTGTCGTCGCTCGAAGAACTGTCATCGCTCGAGGAACTATCGTCGCTGGAGGAGCTGTCGTCACTGGAAGCACTGTCGTCGCTGGAGGAGCTGTCGTCACTGGAAGCACTGTCATCGCTCGAGGAGCTATCGTCACTCGAGGAGCTGTCGTCACTCGAGGAGCTGTCGTCGCTGGAAGCACTGTCGTCGCTCGAGGAACTGTCGTCGCTCGAGGAACTGTCGTCGCTAGAAGAGCTGTCGTCACTGGAAGCACTGTCATCGCTCGAGGAGCTATCGTCACTCGAGGAGCTGTCGTCACTGGAAGCGCTATCGTCGCTCGAGGAACTGTCATCGCTCGAGGAACTGTCGCCACTCGAGGAACTGTCGTCGCTCGAGGAACTGTCGTCGCTCGAGGAACTGTCGTCGCTCGAAGAACTGTCGCCCATGTCACCCGAAACCCGGATGGCTTCGTAGTAGAGATCGTTACCCCAAGCATCCTTGGTCGGCAAGTTCGGTGCATAGGGTGCGAGCATCGCCTGCAACGATGCGACCGAGTTGTAACCTTCCGGGATATACCCGTTGTCTGCACCGAAGGCGATCACAGCACTAGAAACCGTCCGGATCGAGTTCATCGTACTTGTCACCCGAGCCGACTCGAGCGCATAGAGTGTCGAACGATAAGCCAGACCGGCCAGCACTCCAATCAGAGCCACGACGACGAGGAGTTCGAGAACTGTAAACCCCGAATCGCGGCGAGTGACATACCGCCTTGTTTCTTGCCCCCTCGACCTACGAAAATCCTCATTGCTCATCATTTTCATTTCGATCCCTGCCGTCGCGAAGCCCACTCTGCAACGCAGCTCGAATCGTTCGTCGCTCGATGCAAGCCGACCCATCCGAGGTTTCACCCAACCATAGAGCGAAGATAGGCATCGAAGTTTGGGATAACAAGGCTTGAAATCTTGCTAAACAGTGTTCGCGCGCTCACGAAAAAGAACGGAAGAAGATGAAGGATGAAAGATTGAATGAATCTCCGTCACCAAGGGCCGGATCTCGTTCGGGCGCGCCAAGCCCCTACCGCTACCCCACACTTCCCGACTTCCCGCGGATGAAACGTTCTTGCGAATTCGTACCCTCGTGTCTATTGCTTCCGTCCGGATGCGACCGTGTCGTCCGCCCGACTCCCATCCTCCGCTGCAAGACTCCACCCCGACTCGATCGCTTTGCGAAATGTTCAAAGTCGTCGTTCTTCGACCCCGTCTCCTGCAGGTTGGCAGCACTTAGGTGTCGCGCCTACGGGACCGGCGCATTCTTGCATCACGAATGGCGATGGCGACGCTGGGATCTTGAAGACTCGCTTTGGGAATCAGCCAGGGAGTCATCGGTGAGATCTGGCGCCCCTGTACGATTCCTTTTTCGAGAAACTTCTTCATCAGCGTCGTACTGATACCGAGTTCCTTCGCGGCCGCCGTCATCGTCATGCGCGCATCGGCCGAGGGCCCTCCTAGGGCGATCTCGTGCTTCTCACGTACGACCTGTACGGTAGAGACCGTCCAAGGGCGCCCACGGTGGTCCCTCGCCCCTCGGCGATTCAGAGCAGCGGCCATCGCCCGATCGTCGCGATCGACCGCCATTTCCCTGACCAAGTCGACCACTTCCGTCGTCGACATGTCTCGACGCTCCGCTTTCCGATTGCGTCGAACTCGCAGCCGAGTCGCCCCCC
>JALUUK010000345.1 GCA_027021395.1 Acidobacteriota bacterium | reverse complement strand
CGATCCACCACAGCGAAGCACCGGGATCGAATGCGAGCAAGAGATCCCGCGCGACGGCGAGGCTCGCGCTCCGGCTTTCCTCTCCGGCGGGGCGGCGCGCCACCGCATCGAGGTAGGGATCGAGATCTCCGCTGTACTCGAAGGTGCGTCGCAGCAGATCCATTTCGGCGGCGCCTTCGACGGAGACGGCGATCCCCGCGTTCAGATCTTCGGCTCGCAGGGTGGTCGAGGCCGACTTGATCTCGTAGGCGGCGAGTTCGACGTCTCGCGGCGAACCCGGATGGGGAAGCATGTCACCGAGCAGGTACCAGCGGATCCGCCCTCGCGAAACCCCCGCCACTTGGCGCAGCAAAGCCAGCCAGGACTTGCGGTAGCGATTGAGCGCGTCCTCGGAACTGCCGCCGGGTGCGGCTTCGAATCCGCGGACGGCCCAGCGCCCGATTTGCGGATGTCCGGCATCGACGGCGAGGACGATCGGCTGCCCGACGGCCTGCATCTCTGCGAGTCGGCGATCGAGGCCGGCCAAGTCCTCGGCCGAGAGCACCGTCGGCCCCTCCTGCCACCGAAGGCGCAAGACCTGCCACAAGCCGCCGCCGAGCGGCGCGCCGTCCTGCGAAAGCGTGTATCCCACGGCATGCGTCGGTCGCAACACGTCGGCTTGGCCGGGCAAATCCGCCGCATGCGCGGATGGGATCAAGAACGAAAAAAACAGAACCACCACTGCCGCCGACGCTTGGCGGTATAGACATCGACCCATTCTCACAAGAAGCCTCTCCAATCCTCGAGTCCCCTGTTTCCGTCCTTCGGGCGTTCGGCCGGGTCGAAGTCGAACCGGACCGTTCGGATGGAGTGATCATGGTAGTGCGTGCATTGCCGCCTGCACAGCCCGCGCGCCGGGCCTTCTGCCGCAGGCTAGGAAGCGTCGTTCATTTGTACGATCGCGGAGACGTAGTGCTTGGAGATCAGGAGAATCTCTCGATCGCCGATGACGGTGACGAATTTCCGCTCGCCGTTGAGTAGATCGAGGATGCGACCGCGCTGCAGAGGGAGATCGAGACGCATGCGTCCGAGGATCGTCGTGGGATGGCCGAGGTTCGGAGCCATCTCGATGGTGACGGGAACCTCCGGTATCGGGACTTCGAGGGCGGCACCCTCGAGGCCGGCATCGGTGGGATGTGTGACCGTGACGACGGCGATGCGGTCGGTGTTCAACAGCCGGGTCTCTTTTTCCAAGGTCAGCGGGACGAATCGACGTTCACGTTCGAGCAGATCGACCACCCGTTCCCTTCCACCGTGTTCTGGACTGCCGTCGGTGAGATGCAACGCGCCTTCGAGATTCGAGCCTCCTTCGAGCAGCACGCGGACCGAGACGGGGGTTTTCGGCACCCGGTAGACCTCTGCCTCCTCCGAATCGCATGATTTCAGATCTTCGGAAGTCGTCACGATGCTTCCTCCAGCAAGCCAACTCTTGCGCATGGTGAAACATAGTCCCCGCGCCGGGAGAATTCATGAGCCCGGGTACAGAAGCGATGGGCAGGGTCTTGCCGGGATCGCTCGAGGGACATAACGTCGGGTCAGGGGCCCGCTGTCGGCCGTCGTTCGGCAGGGCCTCGGCCGAATACCTAAGGAGTGAAATTGAGTCTCACCGGCGAACTTTCGGTTTTCAGCCTCACGGACCTGTTGCAGTGGCTTGCTTCCTCGCAGCAGACGGGAAGAGTCGACTTCCACTGCGGAAGTGTCATGCGAGAACTCTACTTGCGCGACGGTGTCATCGTGGCGGCGAACTCGAATCAACCGACCGAAATGCTCGGCCACGCACTCGTTGCCCGCGGAAAACTCAGCGAAGAGCAGTTGCGAGCCGGGCTGATGGCCCACAAGGAGAGCGGGGGAGGCTACTTCGGTCAGGTCCTCTTGCGGCTCGGCTTCGTCTCCGACGAGGACCTCTTGCGAGCGCTCGCCGAAAAGACCGAAGAGATCGTCTTCGGTCTTTTCGAATGGGACGGCGGCGTCTTCGATTTCAAGCAAGGAGCGCAGCCCGACGAGAGCGCCTTGATGATTTCTCTCAAGGTCGACCATGTCTTGCTGCGTGGCGTGCATCGTCACGATGAAATGGCTCGTATCCGCAAGGTTTTTCCCGACGGGCGGGTCGTCTTGGGCAAGACCGATGCCGAACCTCCTCGCGAGATCACCGAGCACCCGCTGGCCCGCCGCATTCTCGAGGCCATGGATGGGCGGCGCACGATCGACGAACTGGCGATGTTCGTGCATGCCGGTCCCTTTCCCGTCAAGAAATTCCTCTACGAGGGGTTTCGCCTCGGGCTTTTTCAAATCGTCTCGCTCGAAGGACCGTCCTTGGCCGTGGTGACCGGCGATGCGCCGGACGCGGAATTGGCGGCGCTCTCGGGGACGGCGCGCATTGCCACCGCCGCCGAAAGGCTCGAAGGCGGTGATCCGGAGGCGGCGCTTGCTCTGCTCGATGACGAAGCGGTGCAGCAGAACGACCGCAGCCGCGCACTGCGCAAAGCGGCCGAGGAAGCATTTCTCGAGAAGGTCTACGCCGAAGAGTTCAGCGACACCGCC
>JALUUK010000344.1 GCA_027021395.1 Acidobacteriota bacterium | reverse complement strand
GCGACGGATGGCGGGACGCTTGCGCTGAAGGTGAGTTGGCCGGATACGGCGACGGAAGATCGATTCGAGGACGGCCCCCCGGTCGTCGTGATGGTGCTAGGCGGAACGTCTTCCGGCGGCTTTCGGACTTGGAACGATCCGATCGCGGCCGAGGGTTTCGTGGTGGTCGAATTTCTCTTTCCCGGAGGATCCGACGAGGGGCAGAGCAGCGATGGCATCTACGACTATCGCGGCCCGAAGAGCGTGATGGCCGCACGAGATACGTGGCTCTTCGCCCTCGGTCTTCTGGTCGACGACACGGGAAGAACGATCCACGACGTCGTAGGCCGTACGGTCCTGACGCAGGTCATGGGAGTTTCGGCGGTATCGAACGGCGGAGGACTCACGGCCGCCACACTCAACCTTTATCAGGATCAGTTGACAGGGGTGCGCATGCTCTCGCTCTGGGAGAACGGTTTTTCTCAACCGTCGCAAACCAACGAACTCGGCGACCTCGACCGCGACTGCGATGAGACCATCGATGGTGACGGCAACGGCTTTTTCAATGACGACGGTAAGAATCCTCGTTACGTTCCCGCAACGGACTATCGCTATGACGATCCCGAAACGGATTTGTCTCACTTGGCATGGGATCCAAGCATCAAGACCAATTTCCGGGACGAAAGCGGCCGCTTCTTGCCCACTCGACGGGATGGAGCGCTTTTCTTCGATGGCAACGGAAATGGAACTTACGACTATCGTCCCGGTGCGACTCTTTGCTCCGACACGGACAACGACGGGGCGACGGAACTGAACGAGGACTGGCTGGTCGGTACACGAAAGATCTTCACCGACGCCGGCGAACCTCGCGCGCACTACGCCCAAAAGACGACCGCCTATCTTGCGGCTAATCCCGACATCTTCCCCAATGGCCGGCCGGATTGGGTCGCGACCGAGCAGCAGGCCGCCGAGTACTGGCAAAGTCGAGCCGGTAACCTTCATCTTCACAACCTCGCTTCCCTTTCCTCTTCGCTGCGGGTGATCCACTCCTACGCCGAGGTCTATCACAGTCATACGATCGAAGACCTCGCCGATGCCCGCGCAGTACTCGATGGCTGCAAAGCCTCCGGACTTTGGATTCGGCTGCAACCGGACGCCGTCTATCTCGCCGAGGTGATGGGAAGCGCGCCTCCCGGCTATCCGGACAATGACGCCAACGTCGACGTGCCGATGGGGCAGATGCTCTCCACTGCCGCGACCGATGGAACGGGTGCCGTCGACCTGACGACGGCCGCTTTCATGGAACTCGCAGACCGCACCTATTACGGCGGATGGCAGAAGCAGCTCGAAACGCTCCTCGCGGCCGCCGGCGTTCCCGCCGATACGGCAGAAGCTCTGCGCTTCGTCGACACCGACACCCTTTCTTGGAACGAGGACGCGACGAATCTCTTCTTCGATGTCGCGCGAGGGGATGTGGCGGCACTGAGAGAAACGGGCGCATCGATCGATCTGGGCGCACTCACGTGCATTGAAGAAGACTCTATCGATACGGCGAGCATCACGAGCGAGACACCGGCATCGGGCGCAGCTTTTTTCTACGTCGTCCGTCCCAACAATCTGAACGGCCACTACGGCACCGGTAGCTCCGGCAAATCCCGTACGCCCTCGAGCGGCGACTGCGTGCACTAGAACGCTCGGCTCTCTTCCCGATTCCGTAGCGCGGCGAATCCTTGATTCTCCCTCCGCCGCCATCCCACCATTCCGCCGCTCGAATGTCGATTCTGAAGAACTCGAACGGGGACCGTAGCATTCGTCACAGCACCTTGGATTCCTTGAAGAAAACGAGGCTTCAACCTGGATAGCCCCGTATAATTCAGCCAAGCAGAGTGTTATTCTACGTACCACACGTCCCCATGAGCCTAGATCCGATGAACTCCGAACGGCATCGAAAACTTTCCGAAATATTTCTGCAAGCATGCGAGCTGGAGGCGGGAGAGCGCGCCGCATTTCTCGATCAAGCCTGTGGAGACGATCAGGAGATTCGCAACGACGTCGAGAACTTGCTCGCTCAAGATGAGGACGGTTCTTGGGGAAGTGGTGATGAGCGGCTTGCGAGATCGCTGCGGATCCTGCCCAACGAGCAAACGTTGCCCGAGTCGGTGGCCGCTTACCGCGTGATACGGCGGCTGGGTAGAGGCGGCATGGGGGAGGTGTTCCTGGTCGAGCAGCGCGAACCCGTCCATCGGCTGATGGCGCTGAAGCTGGTCCGACAGGGACTGGATTCCCGCGAGGTCATTGCACGCTTCGATTCCGAGCGGCAAGCCCTGGCGATGATGTCCCATCCCAACATAGCCCAGGTCTACGAGGCCGGGACCACGGAGGATGGACGACCCTACTTCGCCATGGAGCATGTCGACGGCGAGCCCATCGTCGCGTACTGCGACGCTCATCGACTGACGGTTCGTGAACGACTCGAACTGTTCATCGATGTCTGCCACGGGCTTCAGCATGCGCACCAGAAGGGAGTGATTCACCGCGACATCAAACCCTCGAATATCTTGGTGCAGATTCAAGACGGCCTGCCCGTGCCCAAGATCATCGAT
>JALUUK010000343.1 GCA_027021395.1 Acidobacteriota bacterium | reverse complement strand
GGCGCTCGAAGCTCTTCGTCGCAATGGACGCCTAGGCGACGAAGTACGGCACGGGCGTTCCTTTCTCGCGGGGCTCGGAGCGAAGAACATCGACCAGCGGGCCCGCATGTCGGCCATCGCGGCGCTCTTGGGGGACGAGGCCTCGCTGGGAGCGCTCTGGTCGTCGCGACGACCGACTTCTCTCGGTGCAGGAGATGTCAACTATCCGGACGGCGGTTGGGGCGTTGCCGTGGACTTCCAAAGCGATACGCTCGATACCGCACTGGCGCTGCAAGCCTTTGAAGCCGCCGGATTCGCCGGTGGGTTGACGGCGCGTGGCGAGATGCTCGCGGTCGGCGAAGAAGCCGTGTACACGGTCCAGACGCCTGCGGGAGCGACCAGTTTGTCGGCCTACTTTCCCGCTCTGTCCTTCAACGGCGGATCGGGAACGCTGCTGGTCTGGATGATCGGTCCTGCAGGTCGCTTTCCCCCTTCGGGCGCCTGGAGCGTGACGGGCCCGAACACGGTGATCACCTGGGATGAAACGTCCGATCCGCCTTTCAAGGCGGGCGCGATCGAGATCTACGTGCAGAACGACGGCGCGAGCACAGGAACGGCGACCTTCGACTTGGAGGTCTCCTTCATCGCCGACGGGATCGACAGCCGGGATCTTGCCCAGCCGATCGACTATCTGCGCGCGGCCCGCAATGCGGGTGCGGGATGGGGAACCCAGGTCGGCTCGCAGACCGACCTGTTCACCAGCCTGCACGCCCTGATCGCGCTGAGTCGCTACGATCGAGCACTGGATACGAGTGCAGACGTGGCTCCGGGCGTGACTTGGCTGAAGACGCAGGCCAACGGCGACGGTGGATTCGGCAGCGGAGCAGGAAGCACGGCTTTCGAAACGGCTCTGGCGTACATCGTGCTGGCGGGAGACGATCCGAACAGCGCGGAGGCTGTCGGTGCCAGACAGTGGCTCGAGACGAACCAACTTGCCGACGGCTCGTGGAACGGCGATTCCTACGAGACGGCGTTGGCGGTCAAGGCGCTGCCTTGGGCCGAACTCGACAGTGACGGGGACTTGGTGCGCGATCCCTTCGACAACTGCCCGGCCGATGCCAATGCCGGCCAGGTCGATACCGATGGCGACGGCACCGGGGATGCCTGTGACGGCGATGATGACGGCGATGGCGTTCCGGACGGATCGACCGGGCCGTCGAGCACGCCCTTCATGGCGCTCGACATCTCTGCGATGAGCGGCTCGCTGCCGCCGCAGCCGTCGAACGCCTACATCAACTTCCAGGTTCTCGAGGGCGGCGCGCAGGACAACCTCGGATGGTGGAATGCGACCAATCAGACTTGGCTCGACCAGGACACCGCACCCGTGCGCCGTCGGCTGGCGCTCTACGTCGACTCCAACGGTTGCCTGTGCATCGACCTCAGCGCCGGGGACACGTTGACGGCGACGACGGACAACGGCGAGATCACGGTTTTCCTGCCCGACCAACCGCCGGGCTGGCAGGGTTGGCTCTATGTCGCAGACGATGGCTCGACCTACTTCGATCAGGCGCTGACGCAAGTGGCGCAATCCGCACCGGTCGACGCCGGCGACAACTGCCCGCTGGCCTGGAACCCGGCGCAGTACGATGGCGACGGCGATGGGACCGGCGATGCCTGCGATCCCGACGATGGTCAGGTCGCGGAAGTGCGCTGGCTTTCCGATGGAGAAACCCTCGAATGGGATCCCGAGTCGGACGCTCTAGGTTACAACGTCTACCGCGATCTGTTGAGCAATTTGTCGGCGACCAACTACGGCATCTGCTGGAAACGGGACGTCACCCGTGACGCTGATCTCGATGGAGATCCCGACATCACCGAGACGGATGCGGCCGCTGCCGGCGACGGCTACTTCTATCTCGTGACGGGAGTGATGTCCTCTGGAGAAGGCAGCCTAGGCCGCGACGGCACCGGCACCGAGCGACCCAACAACGGAGCCTGTCCCTAGCGCGCCCCGCGGAAGATCAACTCCGCCTTCGCCATGCGCGAGCCGACCGGCCGCGATGCGAAGCACGCGCGCCTAGACCGCAGCCCGACGATCCCTCGACGTCGCGCAGCGACCATTCCTTCCGCATGCCGACGTTCATGCGCGACCTCCGTTTTCCCCTCGCGCCGCCGTCGCGCAGCAGAAAACGGCGGAACGGTAGGCGCCTGATGAGGTCCCCGCACCGCCCCGTCTTCTCGAAGCCAACTCGGACATTGGAATGATTCCACGACTCCTCGGGCACGAAGATCTCACGACGGCCATGATCTACACTCACGCCATCAACCATGGCGCATTTGTCGTCAGCACTCCCTCGACACGCCATGCCGCCACGCCGATCTCCGCAGCCCATCTCGAATACGCCACCCAGATTCCCGAACCATGCCGCAAAACGTCCCTCCTTCGCGACCCTCCCCTGTGATACCCTCCGCAATACATCGTTCATCCATCCAATCTAGATGTGCCGCTCCGATCGTCCCGTCGATCCCCTGTGGCACGCGAAGCTAGGCGCGAATTCCGGTGGAAATGAGATAGTGCGCTACGACACACAACATGCTCTGCGAC
>JALUUK010000342.1 GCA_027021395.1 Acidobacteriota bacterium | reverse complement strand
ATCGGTGGGAAATTCCGAGTACTGCCGGGTCGAGACGGCGGGACGCGTGTCGAAATCGAATTCCGGCCGGATGCCGAGGATCGTCGGGTGCGACGTCGATTCGGTTAACATGTTCATGCGATGATCGCGGAAGTGGAACTCGGCGCATACTTCCCGCGGGGAAGCGCTCTTGGAAAAGCCCTTGGAGAAGCCCATGAAGATCCGGATCGTTTTGGTGGAGGACAATCCTCACTATCGATCCAGCCTGGAGACGTTCTTCGAGTTGTCGGACGATTTCGAACTCTTGCACGTGTTCGGATCAGCCGAGGCTTGCCTAACATACCTAGAGAGGGCCTGTCGTCTCGAACAACCGGTCGATTGGCAGATTCTACTGATGGACGTCGAGCTTCCCGGGATCGACGGGATCGAGGCAACGCGCCGGGTCAAGCGTATTCTGCCGAGCGTCCGCATCGTCATGCTGACCGTTTTTGAGGAGCCCGCCGTCATCCTAGAAGCGATCACTGCGGGAGCCGACGGCTATCTGCTCAAGAAGAGCAATGCCCGGGAATTGACGGAACAATTGCGGGGAAGTGCGAAGGACGGTGCTCCGCTGACCGCCGGTGTGGCCCGCACGGTTCTGAATCTACTGAGAAGCCATTCTCCGAAGGATTCCGGCGATCTCACGGAGCCGCCAGGATCTCCCGGCCGGCTGACGCTGAGCGATCGGGAGCAGGACGTTCTTCGCTGTCTCGTGCGCGGAAAGAGCTATACCGGCACCGCAGAAGATCTCGGCATCTCCACCAACACGGTTCGCACGCATGTTCGGGCAATCTACAAGAAGCTTCAGGTTCACTCCGTCGCCGAAGCCGTCGGCCGAGCCGTCCGCGAACGCCTCATCTAGCCTACGCGCTGAAAATGAACACGGGCTCGCATGATCATGCGACGGCTCTTCGCATGATGATGCGATCCCTCTCTTCCCCCTTTTGCAGGTATCTCTAGCGCAAGAACCGCTCGTTTTCTTCGGCACGGGATGATTCCGCCGCCGTCGCCGGGCAAGGAGGTATCGTCATGATGCTATGGTTCTCCCGAAAATCTGCGGTCTCGTTACTGTTCTGCGCCGTCGCAGCGAGCGCACCCGCCGCGGCGCAACAGAGTGCGAGCTATGAGTTGAGCGAGCACGTGTTCAACGCCGGCGGCCATCCTCGAGATGGACAAGTCGCCTCATCCGCCAACTATCAGGTCTCCCTCGATTCCATCGGCGACGCGTTCATGGCTCGAGGACTATCGAGCGCCGGCTACTCGATGGACGTCGGCTTCGTACCGACCTATCCGCCGCCCGGCGAAGTGCTCGGACTCCGTTTTCCGGCGGACGACTCGACTCTCGCATGGGATGCCGAACCCTCGGTAGGCAACTACGACTTGTATCGAGACTTGCTGAGCACTCTTTCAGGCCTCGGATTCGGTCAGTGCTTCCAGCAGGACATTGTCGGAACGACCGCAAGCGATGCCGATCTTCCGGCACGAGGGAATGGGTTTTTCTACCTCGTCACGGCGGAAAACAGGATCGGAGAAAAGGGTACGAAAGGAAATCGGAGCAACGGAGTGGAACGAACCGGCACGGTATGCCCATAGGAGAAGCTCATGGATAGCGCGAGAAAACACGATCGTGAAGCGGGTGCACCACTTCCGACTCTCCTCTTTTTCGTCTTCGGACTTGCCCTGTCGTTCGGCGTGTCGGATGCCGCCGTTCCCCCGGACACCATGAACTACCAGGGTGTTTTGCGAGATGCGGCCGGAGATCCGCTAGATGGGAATTTCGATATGATTTTCCTTTTCTTCGACTCCGCATCCGCCGGCAACGAAATCCTCCTCGATCAACACCTAGCAAGCGGAAGCGGGGCGGTTTCCGTCAGCGGTGGGCTGTTCAACGTGGCCTTGGGCAGCGGATCCGTCGTTGATGGTTCCGGACCGGGATACTACTCGACTCTCTCTGATGTATTTCGCAACTACGGCGCACTTTGGCTGGAAATCGAGGTTGCGGGCGAGCGTCTCTCCCCACGCGTGAAAGTTTTGAACGCAGGCTACGCGCACAACGCCGGCAGCCTAGAAGGCCGTCCGGCGGCCGAGTTCATCGACACTTCGACGTCGTCGCAAACGAAGAACGGCAACCTCACGCTAGATGGCGGCAGCGCCACGGGCCTGATCGCACGAGGAGCGCTTCGCGGAGGGGCATTCGAAGATACCGATAGTTCGGGATACGCCTATCTAGCAAACGGCGACTATGGTCTTCGAGCGTACGGAGATGCGGCCGGCGGGTACTTCGAGGATAGCAGCGGCTCCGGTCACGCATGGGTCGGGGTCGGCGATGACGGTATACGGGGCCATGGATACCGGGCCGGCGGATACTTTGCGGATCTCGACAGTTCGGGTTACGCATACATCGCCATCGGGGAACGCGGTTTGAATGCTCTTGGAAACGACGTCGGCGGATACCTCAAGGACCGCAACAATTCCGGCAGGAGTTGGGTCGGCTTCGGCGACCGGGGAATTGAAGCCATCGGCGACGAGATGGGCGGTGCTTTCAAAGATGGTGACGGCACCGGCATCG
>JALUUK010000341.1 GCA_027021395.1 Acidobacteriota bacterium | reverse complement strand
AAGCCACCAGCACGCCGAGCAAGAGAGCGGCCAGAACCGCCGCCCATACCAGAGGATTGACCCACACCGCGGTCGCAAGGAACATCTCGCCTCCCCTTTCCGCCGCGATATCGGACGGAAAAACGGGGAAGGCATCGATACAATGTCACATCAAGATGACGCCCAAAAGCGCCATCGGTATCATCGAGCCTTCCGTCGAGCCGCGAAACCCCCGGCTCGGGAAAAGATATTAGCCCGGATGAGCGGCAAATCCCACTGCCCCCGTGGAGAGCCGCTCAACGCGTCAGGACCCTCCGGAGGACGCCTTCTTGGCCGCAGTGCTGCCGCCGGCCTTGGCGGGCGCGGGGTCCGCCTTCTTCTCGGCTTCTTTGCCGGACGCCTTTTCGGCCTTTTTCGTATCCGTTTTTCCTTTTTTTGCGCCCTCGCCGTTCTCACTCGACGTCTTGGCCTCGCCCCCATATCCATCCGCGTACCAGCCGCCGCCTTTGAGAACGAAAGACGTTCTCGAAATCAGCTTCTCGAGAGCCAACTCACTGCATTCCGGGCACTTGCGCTTTGCTCTTTCGGATATCCGTTGAATGATCTCGAATTCGTGGCCGCACGCGCGGCAAGCATACTCATAGATCGGCATGGCTCGATGTCGCTCCCGGACGGCGGCTCACCGCCCCGTTTCCCCGCTTTATTGCGACCTCCCCAAGGGATTGTCAACCGCGGGATCGGGAATCACTCCACGACCGAGTTCGAAAACCGGCTGCGGTTCGAAACCGACGAAGTCCGCGGCGACGAAGCGCAGGATCACTCCCCTGTGGAGACCGCGCGGTGCCCAGCGGTGGTCTTCCTCGCCGTGGAGGTGCCCGTACACCGCGAGATCGACCCCGTGCTCGCCGAGCAGATCCATCACCGGGCTCGGCGCCGCAGGATCCGGCCCGAGCGGTGGATAGTGTAATAGAGCGATCTTGGCGTCGCCGGGCCGTTGCAGATCCCGAGCGCGTTCGAGGGAGGTCTCGAGTCGGCCGACCTCACGCTGAAAGAGCTTCTCGTCTCTTTCTTGGTCGTAGTACGGAAGCGACGGAAGGTTCCAGCCGCGCGCACCACAGAAGACGACACCCTCGTCGACCCTCCATGCGTCGTTTTGCACGATCTCCATCCGTTCGGGAAGCGCCGCCCGAACCTTCTTGGCGGAGTCCCACCAGTAGTCGTGGTTCCCTCGAATCATCACTTTGAGGCGACCCGGTCGCTCGGCGAGAAAGCGCAGATCGGGGGCCGCCTCCGCAAGGCGCATCGCCCAAGATATGTCACCGACGATCAGAACCACGTCGGCCTCCCCGACGACGGCATCCCAACGCTCAGCCAAGCGCCTCGGATGATCCTTCCAGCACTCGCCGAAAACATCCATCGGCTTGGGGCGCGAGAAAGAGAGGTGCGTATCGCCGATGGCGAAGATTTTCACGACGAATTCGACTCGGATACCAGTTCTTCGAGCAGCGGCAGCAACGACCTCCGCGCCTCCTCCATCCCGCAGTCGAGCACCATCCCCGACGCGTTGCGGTGTCCGCCTCCGCCGAAGCGCCGAGCCAGAGCATTCACGTCCAAAGATCTCTTGGAACGCAGACTGATCTTCGTTTCGGCGCTCCCGGACTGGCGAAAAAGGGCTGCTACGCAGCTTCCCTCGAGGCGCAGCGCTTCGTTGATGATCTCCGATGTATCACCCGGCCGCGCGCCGGTGCGTTCGATCTGTTCGGCGGTGACGTTGAGCACCACGAGCCGACCACGGCAAAGAACTTCCAGTTCCTTCAAGGATTCGCCCAGCAGGCGCAAATACCCGAGGGATTTGCGCTCGTCGAGCAAAGTGTGCACAGCCGCCGGCTGCACACCGATCTCCACCAAATCGACGGCCAATTTCAAGGCCCGAGCATTCGTATTGCCGAAGCGAAATCTTCCCGTATCGCCCACCAGCGCGACATAGATGGCCCGTGCCGCCTCGAGACACATCGGAAACCCGGACTCCTCCTGCAACCGATAGACCATCTCTCCCGTGCAGGAAGCCGTTTCATCCACGACGCGTTTCCGCCAAAAGGGATCCGGCTGCGGATGATGGTCGAAGGTCACGGTGATGCCGGCGCTACGCTCGATGGGTCCGCGCATCTCTCCGAGCCTCTGCGGTGCAGAGTTGTCGACGCAAATGACGAGATTCGCCGTCAGGATCTTCTCGTCGTGTCGCTCGGGACAGTAGATTTCGATGCGGCCGGTGGGGTCGATGAAGTCGAGTTCGGGAGGCGCCGGATCATGATTGATGATCCTCACCTCGACATCGAAGTTGTCGATCAGTTTGGCCAAAGCGATCTGGCTTCCGATGCCGTCGCCATCCGGACTGAGATGGGTCGTCAGCACGACCAGATCGGCCGTCTTCAAGTGCTCGAGCAGATCGCGATAGAGATCTTCAAGGCGATCCATGCTCACCCCCTCCTAGGCTCCCCTCCCGATAACCTCGAGCGTTGGATACGTATTCTGCAACACCGTGTTCGATGCGGCGCCTCATCGCCTCGTCGACTTCACCGCGTACTTTCGCCGGAACTCCCGCGCAGATCGCCCCGGGT
>JALUUK010000340.1 GCA_027021395.1 Acidobacteriota bacterium | reverse complement strand
ACGGGCTGGGACCCGACCACCGGCGAGCAGGTGGACACGATCGACCGGATCATCGCCGGGGCGAGCGTCGTCGTTGGGAGCTATCTCGTCTGGAAGAAACTGCGCGAGGCCCGAAGGGCGGCGGATTGTTATGATGCCGCAAGGGGGGGAATCAACGTCACTGAGCGTGGGCTCAGACATGTCTTGAACAGACATACTGTCGGCAGTGCACGTACGGCTGGCAAGAGCATCTTCAGCCAGGGAGAAGACGTAGCTAGGCTTATCCGTGCGGCCGAGTCGGTAGCGCCTGTTCAGCAGGCGGGAGGCAACTTCCAGCGAATCGTGGATGCCGGTCGCGCGATCGGTATTGATCGTGCTACAGGGCAGCCAACGTCGATCTACACGGTGATCATGGACTCCGCCGGAGAACTCGTCACGGCGTTCCCGGGGGTACCGTAGGAGGGACGGACGATGGGTCTGAACATAGTGCTTGAAGACGAGAAGGGAACACAGATTGGTGGCGTCGGCGATCCGACGAACATCCTCCATCGTATTCTTCCATCTTCGGATGACGTGAGTTCACGCACACTGAGATACGTCGATTGGTACGGTGACACGGTATTCAATCGAGTTCAGATGGACGACGTGATAGAGGAACTGCAAGTGCTTTTGAGCAAAGCTCAGAGTCACGATGAGAGAGAGCTCTTGGGTCAGATCCTTGAGTTGGCTCGGAAGTGTAAGAATGAACCCCACCTGTATCTGAAGTTCTATGGGGACTGACGTTCGCCCGTTGTGTATCCTCCCGCGCACGAGCCGCCCGTGCGCGTTGATGGCGGTTCTGTGTGTCCTGGCGAGCCTGCTCGTCCCGGGGATCGCGTCGGCGAGCACGGCTCCCGGCGCTGAGACTCGCGTCTGGGCTTTGGACCGCCAGAACCAGGTCGGCGCCGAGGTCGAGCCCTCGCTAACCCTTGAACTGCACCGGGGATGCGCGCCGCGTGAGTACGATTCCGCGTCCGGCTCCCTCCTTGCCGCAAGGGGGGGCTGGGCTCTCTCGGACGCGCACGTACGAGCAGAGGAGTCCGGGAGGTGGTTGGGGATGCGGGCGATGCCCGCAAGCTCTTCGATCAACTGCGAGGATCGAACCCGGTTACCGAGGTCAAGCCTGGCGTCTTCACCGCTCCTGGCGCCAACGGTGGGACGGTGACTTTCCGGGCGACGTCGAAGAGCGGCCCACCGACGGTCGATGTGCACGGGATCGAGGAGGGCAGATTCGAGGTGGTGACGGAATCCAGCGGACACTACTTCAAACGCCAGGCATGGTAAACGGTCAGTCAGGCATCTTCGAGTACGTTCTCGATCCAGCGGGGACGATATCACACCAGCGGTTCATACCAGGGGGGACTATCACAGGATCGCCCAACCAGATTGTAAGGTGAGACTATGGACATCGTACGCCTCCGTCTTCCGTACCGATTCATTCGCGATCGTTTGCGCCTGACTTGGCGCGAAGTCCACTATGGGCTCGTCAATGAACTCCTCGACCCAGAGGCTGCCGTTGCCTTCGCCATCGAACAGGTTGGTGAGCTCGAAGCTCCTCCATCGGCATTGCTCAGTCTGGCTGAGCAATGCAAGGGCGAACCCGTATTGGAACTAGTTGAACAGCTCGCCGAGATGGAGCCCAAGCGGTCCGAGGATGAGATTCGCCGCAAGTGGTTGTACTTGGTGCTCGCTTGGATCTACGAACACCGACATGAGTACTCGGATCCTCTGCAACGCGTTGAAGAAGTCTATGCAGACTTTGGCTACCCGGAGGAGCTCGCGACCTTCGTTAGGTACATGCCTATGGTGGGACCGGATCTTGGCAGCAAGAACGAGAATGAGCGTCGGCTGTTTCAACGTTGGAAGCAATACTTGGACGACGTCGGATCGGCTTGGTCTCCATAGTTCTCCCGAGTGGCCATCTTCTTGCTCGGTTCGCGATTGATCAATGTCCTTGCTCGTGACAAACAATGAAAGAGTGAGGTCCGGCCCATACTTCAGACTGGTTCCCACCAGAGCAGCTGAACCGACAGATGGATCTGAAGACTTCGTACGTACTTCGTTCCCTACCCGAGGCTATGGTCGTGCACCGTGGTCTGGGCCTGCCCATCCCCCCTCGATCCGTCCGATCCTGACAAGGTCGATTCTCCTTCCCTTGGTGGTGAGGAGGAGCGTGAACACTGAGGGCTTGAGGAGCCCGGCTTCATCCCATTCGTGATCGCCACGTTGCCAACCGCCGGAGTGAAGCGCACCTGATTCGTACTGGCGAGGATGACCTGACCGGCGTAGCTGCGCGACCTTCTCGAATCAGCGGAGGATACTGGAGCCGAGCCAGGTGCTGGCGATACTCTCACCCCACCGACGGCGATCTCATCAGTACCGCCGCCCCCTCCGCCTGGGGCGAGATGGAGGCCTGGTGGGAGGGCGTGCCCGACGCCCTCTCCTGGACGCCGGGAAGCGACCCCGCCGTCTGGAGCCGGGTCCACCGCTACCGCCTGGACGCGGTCCAGGCCCGCACCCGAATGGAGACCGAGGAGGCCGGCGGCGGCAGCCCGGCGGTCCAGACCTATACGACGGACCT
>JALUUK010000339.1 GCA_027021395.1 Acidobacteriota bacterium | reverse complement strand
CGTGAGATAGGCTTGGCGCGCATCGAAAGGATCGGGAGCGATATCGGTCACCCAGTATTCGGTCCCCGGCGGTGTCACGTCGTTCCAGGTCGTGCCGAGATCGTCGGTCACCCAAACATGCCCGTCATCGGTTCCCGCCCAGATGATGCGATCATCGACCGCCGAGGAACGAACCACGGTGATCGTCTCGCGAATCAGATTCTGCGTGTGCGCGCGCGCGGGATCTTCCGTATCGCCTGCGCCGCCGCCGTCGACATCGGCATGGCCGGGCAAGACCGGCGATATCGCCGTCCAGGACACCGCGGAATCCTCGGAGCGGTAGACCCGCTCTCTTCCCGTGTACAAGACGGCCGGATTGGTCGGATCCAAAGCGATCGGCGTCACCCAATTGGCCGTTTCGTTGGAGTCGATGCCGTTTTGCGCCGACACGAAGGAATCGCCTCCGTCGACGGAACGATTGATATTGCCGAACTGCGACTCCGCATAGACCTTGTTCGAATCGGTGGGATCGACCTCGCACTCCATACCGTCGCCGCCGAGCACGTTTTGCCAATCTCCGAGGCCGCCGGTCGTCGTGCGATTCGTTCCGTTGTCTTGCGCACCGACGAAGCGGCGATTCGGATCGAGCGTGTCGATGCCGATGTCGTAGAGTTGGGTGATGGAAAGCGTCTGCGAATGCGTCCAATTTGCGCCGCCATCGAAGCTCGAGTAGAAGCCGCCGTCGTTGCCCGAGTACATCCGAGCGCCCGGTCCAATCGTCAGAGCGTGGTGATCCACATGTATCTCCGTCGCGAAACCGCTCGAACTCGTCGCTCCGTTGGTCGACTTCCAAAGACGTTGGTCGAGCGTGTAGACCGTATTGGCGTTGTTCGGATCGACGACGATCTTACCGAAATAGTAGCTGAACCCGCTGAAGAAAAAGGGAAGTGTGGAGTTGGATCGTTTCGTCCAGGTGGTTCCGAAATCCTGCGTTCGATAGATGCCGATCAATCCGCCGGTACTGTTGATGACGACGGCGTAAGCCGTATTGGGATTCGACTCGGCGATGTCGACTCCGATGCGCCCGACATCCGCCCCGGTGGGTAGGCCGCCTCCGAGTTTGGTCCACGTATCACCGCCGTCCAACGAGCGATAGATCCCGCTTGCTGCACCGCCGACGTACCAATCCTGACCAAAGCTGTAGCGCTGCCATGCTGCAGCGAGCAACCGGTTCGGATCGCTCTTGTCGAGCGTGATATCGACGACGCCGGTATCGTCGGCGATGAAGAGAACCTGCTCCCAGGTCTGCCCGCCATCGATCGATCGGTAGACGCCGCGGTTGGTATCCTTGTTGAAGACGCCTCCGCCGGCTGCGACGAAGACGCGTTCCGGATCGACGGGATCGATGACGATGCGCCCGATGCGTCGCGTCTCGGCCAAACCGATATTCGTCCAGGTCGCTCCCCCATCGACGGTCTTGTAGACGCCGTCGCCGGCGTAGGAATAGCCGCCGCCGTTGTCCTCACCCGTTCCGACGTAGACGATCCCGGAATCGACCGGATGAGCCGCAATGGCTCCGATGGCCAACGTACTTTGATCATCGAAAAGCGGAGTCCAGTTGACGCCCGCATCTTCGGAGAGGAAGAGCCCGCCGTTGGCCGACCCCAGCCAAATCCGGTCGGGGTCGTTGGGATCCACGTCCATCGCCGGCACGCGCCCACCGACGTTGAATGGCCCCTGCTCCACCCATACGCCGGGAGCCGCCGCATCCGTGGCATCGTTGCGAAACCATGCTTCGAGCGCCTTCGCACGAGCCGCCACCGGAACCGGCCCGGCGCTGAGCCTCTGATTCATGAACCACTGATTCGGGATCTTCGCCAAAGGCGCCTGACGCTCCGGCGAAGCGGGAAAAATGTGACTTTCCCGCCCGTTGTGGAAGGTCACTCCCAGCAGGACGATCAAGACCAGGAAATAGCAAGCTGACCGGCACCGACTCGGCAACATCGCAAACCCTCTTCCCGCCCCCTAAGTACTCCTCCCTGTGGCCCGCGAGAAGATACGACGAATCGCCGGATGGTGCGCAAGATATGGGTCGTCGCTGCTCGGAGTCGTCGGCGCACGGCGTGGGAACGTGCGCTGCGGCTAGTGGTCGTCGTGGGAATCGTCATCATCGTCGGCCGCGCCTTCACCTGCCTCGTGCTTGCGCCCGAAGGTCTTCTCGAGACCCGCCACCAGCTTCTCCTTCTGCTGCGCGCTGAGCTTTGCCTCTCCGTGAAGAAGCAGGTAGTCCCAGGGAGGCATCTTGTCCTCGGACAACTTCTCCGCCGCCTCGTCGGCTTCACCGAGGTTTTCGCTGGAGATATTGAATTCTTCGCGGGCGTGGTTGACGTTGCGGATGACGAGCCAAGATGCGGGAGCCACGTACGAGTACCAGGGCCACTTCGTCTCGTAGCTATGGCAATTCGCGCAAGCCTTGTAGAAGAGCTCTTCGGTTTCGGGCGAATCCCAAGAGATGGTGCGTTCCACCTTCGGATTCGTCCGCGATCCGGAGGCCGCAACCATGAAGATCGGCAGAATCACCGCCAACACGATCAGAATGTTCTTCAGCTTGAAAACTCCACTGCGGCCCATGCTCGTCGTCCTCCATACCGCATCATCATACCGCAGGGTGCAGGATTTCGGGCCGCCCCTCTCAACGAAAAAGCGCCCGGAACCGCGTGGCGCGCGGCTCCGGGCATCGAAAGGAGGGTGGGTATGCTTTTCTTTGTTCTTAGTTGATGTCGACTGCGATCTGACGGGGCTTGGCTTCCTCGCGCTTGGGGAAGGCGATGCGCAGCACTCCGTTGGACATGTTCGCGGTGACCTTGCTCACGTCGACGGAATCGGGCAAGCGGAACTCTCGGCGAAAAGACCCGTACTGCCGCTCGAGCCGCGTGTACCCATCTTGGGACTCGCTGTGCTCGGACTTCCTCTCACCGCTGAGAGTCAGCACGTCGTTTTCGATGTGCAGATCGACGTCGTCGCGTCCGAGGCCGGCGAGTTCCGCCGTCAAGATGATCTCGTCGTCCTTCTCGACGATGTCCACTCGAGGGGTCCAGGTGCTCGCACCCGCGAAGAGGCTTCGGGCCGAATCGTCGTCGAAGACGTCGAAGAGTCGATCCATCTGACGACGCATCGTCTCGAATGTGGGCGTAGCAGACCAGCGTACCAATGTCATGATATGGCTCCTTTCTGGATCGGTTGTTTTCGACCCGGTCGTGATTGTCCTGATGGGCGTTCTAGATGGCTCCGATCCGCCTCGCTTCCGGGGATCTGTCTTCCTGAGCCAAACAACTTCTGGAATCGCCCCTCCACCCTGTCAAGCTCCGAATGAATTTTTCCTTCGAAAGCACGCAATCTCGAGACACTCTTCATTCCATTTCATTCCATTCCCGAACTCCGCGCCGTCGAGTTTTTCTTGGCGGCCTTAGCGGCTTGGCGCGCGATGCCTTAGTCCACTTCAAGCGCACCGACCCCGAGACCGCAAAACGGTCGCGCCAAGCCGCCAAGGCCGCAAAGGAGAATCTCTCGTAGCAGAAAACGACGGCCGGCCGTCTTCGACCGCGCAAGCTGCTAGCCGAGGCGACTCGTCACGGCGATGCCGTCGGCGAGCGCAGCGACGTCGTGCGTGCGGAGGATGTCTGCGCCTTGTCGCCATGCGAAGAGTTCGGCGGCGAGCGTGGCGCTCGCGCGATCTGCGATCGCGCGGCCGGTGATGGCTCCGAGAAAAGATTTCCTCGAAACCGAAATCATCAGCGGGCGACCGAAGTCCTGCTTGAGACGCGGAATCTCGCGCAAGACGGCAAGGGACGGCTCCGGCCCCTCCCCCAAGAAAAAACCCATCCCGGGATCGAGAATGATCCGCGATTCCTGCACTCCCGCTTTGATGAGCTCGGCCATGCGCCTAGTGAAGAACTCGTAGACGCCGCGAACGACCGCAGCCGGATCGGTGCTCTCTCGAGTCGCGCGGTCGGATCGGCAGATCGAATGCATGAGCACGAGGTCGGTCTCGGCATCGGCGAGTTCCGACCAGAAGTGCGGCGCACCGAAGCCGGAAACGTCGTTGATGATGTCGACACCGGCATCGATGCACCATCTTTGAGTTTCGACTTGAGAAGAATCCACCGAAATTCGAACGTCCGTCGAACGCAGCGCCGCCACGACGGGAGCGAGTCGCGCGATCTCCTCCTCGCCGGAAACGAAAGCTGCATCCGGATGGGAAGAGCGCGCCCCGAGATCGACGATGTCGGCGCCTTCTTCCGCAAGTGTTCGCGCATGTGCGATGGCCGAGTCGGGTGCGAGGTACTTCCCGCCATCGGAGAACGAATCGGCCGTGATATTGACGATCCCCGCGATCTCCACGCCTGAACGGTTCATCGATCTTTTCGCTCCGCTCGAGTTCGCCTATGATAGCCTTTCGATTCTCGGATGTGAGGCGAAGATGCGGTTTTCCACTCGCAGAGTTCTCGTCTCGTTCGGCGCCGCGCTGATCTCGCTCGGCCTCTGTTCCGCCCAAGAGTTGTCCGAAGGCAACGCGAGCGAATGGGGAACTTTCGCAGCGGACGGTGCGCCGGCGTGGACCACGGACGAGGCCGAGCGCGTCAAGGTCGGCCGATTCTCCATTCGATTCGAAACCGAAAGCGGCTTCGATACCGGCGTGACCCACCCGGCGGATGCAAGTGCACACTGGGATCTTAGCGACAAGAATTTTCTCGATTTCCGGGCTTATGCGATCAACCCCAACTCTTCCGGCTTTCAAGGCAATCAACCCGTCGTCGTGCTCAACACCCCCACCGGAAGTATCCGACTCGAACCGGACGCCAACCTGATGTTCGACCGGGCTTGGCATCACTATCGGGTTCCACTCGATGGAGACGAGCGATGGACACGCACTGATACGGGTACACCGGACATCACCGACGTCAACCAACTCGAGATCCACCAAGACACTTGGGATACGGGCTTCGTCGTCTACTACGACGGTGTCGAGTTCGTGCAACGCATACCGGGAATGCTTCCTCCCCCCGGCCCACCTCCTCCGCCCGGCGTCGACCCGGATCAAATCCGCTCGAATGTCTTGCTCTTCATCTTCGATCCGATCATGGAAAACAAGGGCGGGATGCGCATGCATGAAACCTACGGATGGTTCGATCCCGTCCTGCTTGCCGAAGAGGCTGCCGCGGACTTGCGAACCTCGTCGCACGGCAAAGCGCAGCTCGAAATCCGGGAAACGCTCATCGTCGACGACTATCCGTTCTTCGAAGATGGATTCCGCTACGACGATGGAAGTTACGACGAGGCGCTAGCGAGCGGCGACTGGCACTCCGGTCGATTCGACTACGCCCGTTTCTTGGCGGATGCCAACCTCGCCAAGCGCGTGGAGCGAGGAGAAATCGATGAGGTATGGGTCTACGGAGCGCCGGGCTTCGAAATGTGGGAATCGACCATGGCGGGCGACGGCGGCTATTGGTGCAACTCGCCGCCGGTTCGAGGCGTGCCGAGCGAGCGGGTCTTCGTCGTCATGGGGCTCAACTTCGAGCGGGGCGTCGCCGAAGCGATCCACTCTTGGGGCCATCGCGCAGAGAGCGTCATGATCCACTCCTACGGACCTTGGGAAGCGAATCGCGACACGACTTGGAATGCTTTCACCCTCCTCGACAAGGATGCGCCCAGCCTCGGCTCCATCGGAAACGTGCACTTTCCCGTCAACGGAGAGAGCGACTACGACTATGCAAATCCAAGACTCGTGCTCTCCGACGCCGACGAGTGGTATGCCTATCCGGATCTTTCCAGCGCGAGGCGCTTCGTCAACTTTCTGGACTGGTCGCCCGACGGTGCGGACCCGCACCGGCAGTACCTGAAGTGGTGGTACGACCACATGCCGCACATGCCGAGCCGCGGCTATGATTTCTTCTTGGCCAACTGGTGGCGCTACCTGGTCGACGTCGAACAGTTCAAGGGCTGGGATGGGAATCTCTACTATTCCTCCGGCGTTCCCACAGCCTCGATACTCGCCCCGGCGGACGGCGCCTTGGTATCGAACGAAGTCGCCGTTGAAGTCGCAGCCGAAGTCGACGGCGCGATCGGGCGCGTCGATCTCTATGTCGACGACGTCTACCACTCCACAGATTCCCTGGCTCCTTTCCAATTCGTCTGGGATGCCTCCGGCGAGACCCTTGGCGAGCACACGCTTCAGGCCCGAGCTTTCGAGTTGCAAAACGGAGCCGAGGGCATCTCGACGTCGATCACCGTCTCGGTAAGCGAAGCGCCGTCCCTCCCGAGCGAAGTCTCTCCTCCGGGCGCCGCCGAACCGCTGCTCTTTGAAACACGCACCCTCATGGTGTGGGAACCGGCCGAGCGAAGCGGCTCGGAACGCTTTCACCTCTACCGCGGCAACGTCGCTTGGTTGAGCGACGGCGCACCCGCCTTCCGCTTGAAGGTGAACCTCGAGCAGAACTCGGCGCAAGTCTCCGAAGACCCTTGGCCGGGAAGCATCTGGTACTACATCGTCACCGGAGTCAATCGCGCCGGTGAAGGTCCGCGCGGTACACGCTCCTCCGGCGCACCCCGATAGGCGGACTCGCACACCGACTTGCGAAATGTTGCGAACGGCGGGCGGTTTTCCAAGGTGTAAATCGCGGAAAGATGGGTGGATCCGCTTGCTTGCCGGCGCGCGCCGCACAACCTTTTCCGCAGAGGAGAAGTCGCCATCACTTTGACTTCCGCGGTAGGCGCCTCGTGGGAATGAATGACGACGAACGCGCGGCCCGCACAGCATCGGAGCCCGACCTCATGCCCCAATATCAACAGATCGATACTTCTTTCGATGACCTCGAACGACTCGTCGCCGCGCTCGCCGATATGGGCCTCGATACCGTAGAGACCTATCATCACTCGCAGCGCCTCGTCAGCTGGCGCGGGCAGCGCCATTCTCCGAGAGCACACGTCATCGTTCGTGCCCGCCAACTCGGCCCGGAGCACAGCGACCTCGGCTTCTATCGAAAGCCGGACGGTAAGTTCCAAGTGGTCGTCTCCGAAGACGACATGAGTGACTTCGGTGAAGAGTGGATCGCTCGACTGAGCAGCGCCTACGACACGGTGGTGCGCTCCGTCGCTTCTTAGCCGGTTCTTTGCCCCCCATCCCGCCCGGGATGCGGCGATACGATGGCGGCACGACGCGCCGTACGCCGGAAGCAGATCTTTGGGGTGAGGAAGCGGGCTCCGAGAGCGGCGTAGATATTGTGTACGGCGGTGTTCGTGGCGCTGAATCCGGCTTCTCCTAGGTGCCATCCGGACCTCGCGTAGGTCAGCATGGCTTGGTGATAGAGAGCATAGCCGTCGATTGAACTTTCTTGAGCCGTCATCGCCAAGGTGAGTTCGATACGGCTTTCGCTCAGGGGTCTAGCCAGAAACCAGCCCTGGACTTCGTCGTTCAAAGTCAGGGCTAGGCATGTCCGCGGAAAGTCGCGGATGACTTGGTCCGACCATAGCGCGTAGCGCCGATCGACGATCTCTTGCGTCGCGCCCGGCAGAGAGACGAAGCGCTCGTTGCCAAAGGATTTTGCGCGGCGGGACTCGAAATAGGAGGGGCTCGTCTCCGCATCGTGAACCTCCATGCCGGCGCATGCTGCGCTTTGGGGAACTTTGGTCAGAGGAATGCGAAAACGAAGTTGCGTGTCGACCGGATGAAAGCCGTCTTCGGCCATGCACCGGGCATCCGGGATGCGGTCGAGATCCGTCTGAAACTCGACCCATGCCCACGCCTCCAATTGCTGGGCCCGTTCTTCCTTGGTCAAGGTGAAGAAGTCCGGAGAATCGACGATTCCGACCGGCGCCCCCCACCAGCGCGAGTTGAAAGCATGTTCGCGCAAGTACGCAACCTTCAGATGGCTCATCGGCCGATCTCCACGACTTCGAAAAGCTGACGCCAGTACTCCTGCCCGTCCCATGTCGCCCCGAAATGATGCATGCGCGCCAGCGGCACGAATCGACGGACGTGGGTTTTCGCCAGCACTTCCATCCACGCCGGCTCTCCCGGATCGCGAACGACATGGCCGATGGTCTGGATGTTCTCGGGAAGGTGCTCTCGCGCCTGCTCCAAGCTGCCTCCGAGCACCGCCAGACACCTCCCCATCGGCACCATGGGAGCGCCCCACTCACCGGAGAGGATCACCACGCCATTGTCCCTGCCGATCGCAGCGTCCCAGCCGTTGGCTCTCGCCCACTGAGCCGCCAGCAGGTTCTCTGAAGCCTCGTGCACGGCAGGCCTGCTGCGCGCCTTGCGATTCCAGCGATCGATCAGAGCATCTCCGACGAAACGCACATCATCTTGGTCCGCTCCGATCAGCACGGCCTTTCTCGGCGACGTGCAGCCGGCCTGCCCATAGACCGCGAAGACATCGAGCAAGAGATCGAGCGTCTGTTCCGTCATGGCCGACGCTTCGATCCAGGCTTCGGATTGGTGATCCACGAACGAAAAACCGATGCTCTCCGTCGGATGAGGAAGGCTGTGCACCGCATTGGCCGCGTCTTCGCTGCCGAAGACGATGCGCACGGCCGCGCGGGCGGCGTACTCTGCATGTCGCGGATCGTCGCGTTCCATGCTCTCGCAGGTAATGGCGCATTCGAGATAGCGCGCGAGCGGGCCGGACGGCACGACGGAACGAGCGAATGCGAGAAACGTCCGTGTCGGATCGTCGCTTCGCGATCCGGCCTTCAAGCACAGACGCTGGCCGGTCAAGCTGAGATAGATCAACGTCAGCGGCCCAAGAAGCGAGACGTTGTTCGGCAACCAGACGGCCACCTCCCCGCGCGGTCGATAGAGAGCCGACAGGGCGCGTTCGTTCCGAGAGCTTCTCTTTCCGAAGGATTCCTCGAAAGGAGCGCACAGGTTCTCGCGCGAGAGGAAGACGATCAGATAGGCCCACTCGTCCCGTGTCAAAGCCTCGGGTTTTTCGCGAATCATGCGGGCGCGAATATCCACCCAAGCATCGATCACGAGATCGAGATCGTGAGGCAACGCCACACCCGCCGGCCCCAAAGGCGCATCGAAGACGACGAGCGCATCAGACATTGGCGCACCCCCGAAGCTCCGCGCGCGGCATGCGGCCGATCAGCTCGAAGCGGCGGCCGATCCGCCCGCAAGGGCATGGTCCTTCGACGACGCGCCCAAGATCTTCCGTCAGCACGCTGTGGTAGGGAGCACCTTTGGCCAGAACGTTGAGCAGATGGAGCTGTCCCGATTCGCCGGTCACGGTCGCTCCGGTGAATGGATCGCGCACCAGCACCTCCGCCCAGATCGGTACGTGTCGAAAGCCTTCCGAGCACAGCGGGTAGATGATTCCCGCCTGCTCGACGAGTCCGTAGTAGTCCGTCACGCGCGACCCTCGAGCGCAGGAGGCAAGCAAACGCGTGTCGAAAGTGCTGCGATCGACACGTTCAGCTTCCAGTTTCTTCCAGCCTCCGCTGTGAACGAAGTCGATGCGCGTGTTCGACACCTTGCGACTCAACGCCTCCGGCCAATCCACAGGGTTCCAGACCTTCCACAGGATCGAAGTGAAGCCGTAGACCACGATGCTCGCATGAGCTTCGATCACCTCTTCGAGCGCAGAGAACGCCATCGCCTCCGATTCCCCATCCACCTCGAGCACGAATCGCATTTCGCTCGCCAGCGAGCGCAAGCTCATGGCTGCGGCCACTCGCGCCGAGATCTCCCCGCGCGCGCGCAGTGACTTCGAGGAATCGAGAATCACCAGCGGGCGGCGTTCATCGCCAATGAAATCCTGCAATATCGCCTGCGTGCTTTCGCTCTGCGCCTTGGAACTTTCCAGATCGAGCGCAATACGGCTCGGCATCGTACCGCTCGTCGCCGAAGACCTGAGCGTGCGCGCAAAGCTCGCACCTCGAAAGTTCGTCCGTAGATCGAAGTGCTTGAACATCCCGATATGCAGAAAGGGAATCTGCTCGATGCTCTCTGCGCAACGAGCCTGGGGATGGACCGCCGCGTAGACCGGGCAGCCTCGACGGTGGTGCTCGTCGAGCCGCTTCATCTCGGCCAAGAACTCCGCGTCGTCGCGGGCGCCGTAGGGCGGCCTATCGAGCATTGATCTCATGCGCAAACATCCGCTAGAAAGAAGTCGAGCGCATCCCGCCCCACCCTGGCCACGTTGGTCCGCGTCGAAGGATCGCGAAGAATCCGCATGCGAACCCTCTCGATGGCTGCTCGGCAAGCCGCGTAGTCTCGGGCATCGAAGTACCCACCGAGACGGTCGAGGATCTGATCTTCGGGCAGGTCGTATTGTGCGAGCAACTCGCTGCTGCGTCCTGAAGCCTGAAGATTGAAACGCATCACGGGCTCGAGCAAGGTCGCGCACAAGCGTGCATGCCCCCATCCCTCTTCTGGTTGCCCGCTGCGAAGCTCCGCTTCCAAGGTGTGCGCTAGCCCGTGGATCAGCCCGGCGCTCGACTGCGCTTGACCGGCGGCGCTGAGCGCACTGATCTCGAACCACTCTCGATGAGCATCCGGAGGCAGGTCGAGCAACCGGCGAACCACCGCCGCCAAGTCGCTGCGCAAGCCCTCGCTTGCCAAAGGCGAAAGAAATCCCTCGAGAGCATGCGCCCAAACATCGCCTGAGGCGTACCGCTTGCGCTCGGTGGAGACGCACTGAGCGAGATCGGGAAGCATGCCGCGGGCATCGGGAAGATAGGCGTCTGCCACATGAATCGTCTTCTCGCCGTCTCGATCCTCGACGGCGATGGCCGTGGCCTCGGCGCCGCTTCCCCAGATCGTCGGAACGGCCAGCAGCTCCACGCACGATCTTTGCTTCGCTCGCCATCGCTTCGCTCGATCGATTCTCGTACCGCCGCCGAAGACCACCAGCCTCGCGATTCGCTCGCCGCTTGCGGGTAGCTCTTCCCGCAGGGTCGGCGCGCAGGAAAGCTCGTCGCCGAGGCGGGTTGCCAGGCGCGAAGACGCCCAGACCCACGAGTCCCGCCGGCGGCAGAGATCCCCAAGAGCGTCAATCGCAAGCAAGTGCGGAAGCTTGATCAAAGCTCAGCCCTTTCGACTCCAACCAGGTGATGATCTCGCCTATCGACGCGAGAGTCATCGCCTCTTCCGGGGTGGGATGGTGGCCGAAGGTTTCGTGAAGGCCGACCGCGATCGATACCGTCGCCAGCGAGTCCCAGGTCTCTACGTCGTCGCGCGTCAATCCGAGATGGAATTCTCCGGAATCGAGAAGCAGGATGTCGGTCATGAGATCTTCGAGTTTTTGGAGATGATTCATTCAAATCCTCTGGCGCCAGATGACGACTTTGCGCGTCCGGCGGCTCAGTGAGTACAGATCGATCTTCCCGCTCGGCAACTTCGGCATGCTGTCGGCAGCTTCGATACGCAGCGGCCAATGCGAACGCGGGTGAGAAGCTCTCAGCTTGGCGAGCATGGCGCGTAGCTCTTCTTCGCTCGGCGCCGGGCAGGATACGGCGACGAAACCCGCCTCCTGTCGAGCATCGACTTCTCCGTAGCCGGCGAGCCGTCCCGCGACGGCCTCTTGCATGGTCGCTAGCACTCGACTCATCGAAACTTTTTCGCCGTAGCGTTTGAAGACTTCGTTGGATCGGCCGTGAATGGACCATGATCCATCGGCGTTGCGGCGGGCGATGTCTCCG
>JALUUK010000338.1 GCA_027021395.1 Acidobacteriota bacterium | reverse complement strand
TGGACGACAACCTCTCAAACCCCCCGGACGGCAGCGGCGGAGCAGTGGGCGGTGATGAAAGCGACGGCGACGACCAGGCCGGCGGCAGCCCCGGCGATGTAACCACCCCGGCACCCGGAGAGGATGCGGAGGAAGCCGATCCGCCCTGTGCTGACGGAAATTGCGGGCAGGAGGGAAACCCGCAACCGCAGCCGGAACCCGAGCCCCAGCCCGATCCCCAGCCGAAAGAGGAGTCCGTTAAGTGCGACAAGCCGAAGTCCAGCGGCTGGTTGGGCGCGGCCTGGGACTTTTTCAGCGGTGTTCTTGATGGACTGGGTGACCAGGCGAAAGAGCTGCTTGACGCTATCACCAGCCCATGGCAGACCGCCAAGGCTTTCGGCGCCTTCCTCAAGGCAATCGCGGAAGATCCCAAAGGCGCCGCGGAAGCCTTGGCGAAGGTCTTCGGTGACGATATCAAGAAATTCATGCAGTGCGGCGCCTACGACAAGGGCCGCATCCTGGGGCAGTACATCAGTCCGTCGGCAATTCTGAAGGTCGGCCTGAAGATTGCCAAGTTCGGCGGCAAGATTGCTGACTATGTAGGCGATCTGAACAAGGGCAAAAAGGCGCAGAAGGGGAAGGATCACGATACGGTCTGCGCTAGCTTTGCGGCGGGTACGCCCATCTGGACCCCGTCCGGGCAAATCCCCATAGAGAACATCGAGGCAGGTATCCGGGTCTGGTCCAGAGATCCTCGCGGCTTCGATGACCAGCCGCAGCCGGTCACCGTCACCTTCGACCGTATTGCCTCGTCGCACCTGCGGGTGGATACGGAGTTTGGCGAACTGCGTGTCACTGACGAGCATCCCTTCTGGGTACAGGGCAGGGGTTGGGTGCAGGCCCGTGAGCTCGAATCAGGAATGGTGGTGTCCGCTCGCAAGGGTGATGCGCTCGTCCTTCACGTGCAGCGGCTCGACTATCCCACCCGGGTTTATAATTTCAGTGTCGCCAACACAGAGAGCTATTTTGCCGGTGCCGGGGGACTGTGGGTTCACAATTCGCCGTGCAGTGTCCGGTTTGAAAACTCGACGGGCAAGAACCCGGAGCTGAACAATCCCAAGCCCAACACTGTCTACTATGTAGACGGACGGCACCGATTCATGACCGATGATCAGGGTCGAACGACGCAGGTTACGACGACTATCCAGCGCCAGGACCTGGACACCGGCCTGCGCAATTGCTACCAGCAACGCAAGGCGGGGAAATGCGGGATCATGGGTGATGAAGGGGGCCACCTCATCGGCAGGTATTTTGGAGGTCCTGCGGAGCGTATCAACCTCGTGCCACAGAATTGGGAACTCAACCGGGGGGTCGGGAGCCCGTGGAGGGCGATGGAGATTGAATGGGCCAGCGCTGCGGCGGAAGGAAAGACGGTAGAGGTGACCATCGACATTGTGTACGAGCCCGGGACTCAGCGCCCTCGCCAATTCATCGTCACATATTCTGTTGATGGCGGACCCGAGAAAGTCGCCAACTACCTCAATCAAGCAGGCGGGTAAGCAAGAATGGTTGATATCTATGCCGAGTTAGCAAAGCGAGTCCTTGCCCATTGTCCTGAAGAGGTCGCTCAAGTTCAAGTGCGTGCTGAATGGTACATGAATGGTGACTCAAGCCTTATCGCGACACCGAAGGACCGTCATGGCCAAGTCGTCCAGTGCCGTGGGATCGGTCGGATTATATTTGACTTTTTTGAAGAAAATCTGGATCAGCTTCGGGAACTTGAGGACGAGGTAGAAGGCGCTCACCTAGCCAATATCATTAATGTCGCTGTTCGATCTGACGGCACAGTTAGCGTGCAGAAGGAGTACGACCCTTTGCTCGACGAGCGCAGAAACCACGAGATACGTGAGACCCTAGAGAATTCTGCTCTTGTGGAAACGGGGGCGGTATACCGAGACTCCTGCGGCCACTTCCCTTTGTCCGAGCTGGAGTCAGCAGCGGCTGGAGAATCACCTTCGCCCGAGACTCGAGAGAGCGCGCAGGAAGCCCCGTCGACTGATGGAGGTGGTGAGGAGTCGGAACTCACTGTTCCCCAGCTGTTCGGCTTCATCCATGAAGAATTGACGCGAAATGTGCCGGAGGACTGGACCTCCATCATCGTCGAGGGCGAGGTGTTCGAGGAGGATGGCCGGAAGGCGGTGAGCATGGTGAGCTGGTACACCACGCCGGAGCGCCCCGAGCCGATGCGCTTTGTGCCGGAGAACAGCATCGGACCCATGAACGCGCTCATCGAGCTCAATGAGCGCAACGCGCCCACGGGCGAGCCCTGGGGGCGGATACGCCTTGTTTATCACACCAACGGTGTGGTGGACGTGGACACCGACCCGGAGGCCGGGACATGACGGCATACAGCCTCGGTAACCTGGCGTGCCGCAGAATTGGGAACTCAACCGGGGGGTCGGGAGCCCGTGGAGGGCGATGGAGATTGAATGGGCCAAGGCGGCGAGCAACGGCAAGACCGTGGAGGTTCAGATAGACGTGCTCTATGAGCCGGGGTCGCAGAGACCGGCACAATTCAGGGTGAGTTACCGTATTGATGGGGGCGACCCCATCAGAGAAGTCTTTG
>JALUUK010000337.1 GCA_027021395.1 Acidobacteriota bacterium | reverse complement strand
CGGAGCCTCAGTTCTAGTCCATGCATCGGTGGTAGAACGCGAAGACGGTTCTTTCTACGCCATCCGCATCGAGTCGCATGGAAGTGTCCGCCCGGAGGGATCGAATATCGATAGTAGCCGAGAGCACGAGGTGGAAACTCTCGTCCGCTGGGCGCGGTCTCTCGGAGGCACGCTGGCCGAAGAATCCCCGTCACAGACTCATCGCGGCTTCGTGTTACACGTTCCGCTTCGCTGAACTCGTGCGCGCCTCTTGCAGGCCTTCGCCGGCGGAAGCGCCCGCGCATCCAGGCTAGAATGCCGGGACACGCTGCTTTATCTGCGGCGGAGACGGGACGATGATGAGCGCCGATGATACCGGACGAAACGGCACCGGTTCTTGCGGGTCGGGCCAGGCCCATGAGAGCCGTTCAGGGAGCGTCGGAGACGGCTCCCCGGTCGCGATCGCACGGCAGGCGGTGCGCGATGCGGTTTATGAGAAGATTCTCGACCGGGTGACCGAGGACTTCGGCAGCGACGTCGTGGAGGCAGCTTGGGGTGAGTTCAAACTAGGCCTCGGCGTGCTCGAAACCCAAGACGCCGTGCTCGATCCCGAGGATCCCGAATTCACTCCGACTTTCCTGCCGTGGCTTTGCTTCCAGTACGAGATGGATGTCAGCGAGGTGCCCGGCGATCCGGAGACGGAGCAGTTGAAAACGCTTTGTCACTACGTCTCGGACGAGGCTTCCGATCATCTCAGCGCCGACGAGCGAGAGTTCATGGCCGCAGCCGGAGCTTCGCGCTTCGAGTACTGGCGTATCGTTGCAAGACACGAGGGCAAGGTCGAGGTAGAAAACCTCGCCACCGCGGATCGTCTCTTCTTGGAAGAACCCCTGCTCGATCACGGGGAATACGAAGGCATGGTTCTCTACGCCATGATCCCGAACTCGAACGCCCAGGCATGGTTGGAGGGAGTCGGCATCATCTCTTTGCCTGCCGAGATCGGTACATCCATCAAGGCGCGGACGGAAGAGATTCTCGCTGCCTACGATCACGATCGAAGCCGCGCCCGTGTAGAGGTTCTCGCCGAATACGAGGCGATCTATCGGGACCTTTACGACGCGGCGGCACTTCGAGAACGCAGCGGCCAAGACGAAGGAAGTGGATGATGTCCAAGAACGGCGCCCCGAAACGCATCGTGATCACCGGAGCCAATCGAGGCCTCGGGCTGGACTTTGTCCGGCAATGGCTTGAGAGAGATGAAGAGATCTGTGCATTGGCCAGAGATCCGGGCGCTTCCGAATCTCTGCAGGCCTTGTGCAAGAGCTATCCCGAGGCCCTCATGACCATTCCATGCGACGTCGCCGACGACGCGTCCGTGCGCGAAGCATGCGCTCGTATCGAACGGCGCTGGGATACGGTGGATTTGCTGCTCAACAATGCGGGGGTCTACGGAACCGGCCGAGGGACTCCGATATCCGGCTTGGATTTCGACGAGATCCGCAGCGTCTTCGAAGTCAATGCGCTAGGAGCGATCCGCATGGTACGCGAAGTCGAGGCTCTTCTCCGTCGAGCCGGGAACGCGCGCATCGTCAACATGACCTCGCTGATGGGGTCCATTGAAGACAACGGCAGCGGAGGTGTGTGGGCCTATCGCATGAGCAAGGCCGCGCTCAACATGGCCACGCGCAACATGGCGCATGACTTCGCATCGGCTTCGATTCCCTGCATCGTTCTTCATCCGGGATGGGTGCGCACGGACATGGGCGGTCCCGCAGCCCCTCTCGGGGTGAGCGAGGCCGTTGCCTCGATGATCGAAACGATCGAATCCGTCGGCATGGAGCATACCGGAACTCTGCTCGACCGGAACGGGGAAGCGGTTCCCTGGTAGTCACCGAGCGATCGGCGCAAGCGCAGCTTTCCGTAAAGGAAAGATCAGGGGCAGGCCCCGGTTTGGGTTCGTAGCGCACCGCTGCTGTCTCGGCCTAGACCGCTGCTGTCTCGTCCCAAAACGTTGTATCTGAGCGCTCCGCGAAGTCGCCCCGGAACTTCCGGCGTCGTTGCGCAAGAGCGCTTCGAGCACGACGGCGGTATCCCGACTCATCGTGTCATCCCGGGTGCCCCAAGATCCGTTGGGGTCTTGCTGCGCAAGCTAGTACTCGAGCCCCCGGCCGACATCTGCCGTCAGGGGAAAGGCAGTCAGCACGAGTGCGACGATGACGAGAGCTTTTCCGGCGCCGAAGAATACAGAGCGATGGTCATTCATATCGCGTCTCACAGCGCGTCCTCCCGCGAAGGGAAGTGGAACTCGATGCAATCTCCAATTTCGGAGAACACATTCCCGCTCCCGTTCTCGCGGGCGTAGAGCAGCGCATAGTTCATCTGCGGCACGATCCACTGTTCCCTGATTTGGCCGTCGTTCCGATCTCCGAGCGGCACGCGAAGAGCCGGAAGACCGCCGAGCACGACCGGAGCGGCTTCGAGCCCGAGATCCGTTCGCAAGTAATCCAACAGCTTCGCATGTCGACTTGACGTATCCGCTGCCGGGTCCGACGAGAGAGGTGTCTGATAGTGCGAAAAAACGATCATATGGCCATCGGAAGGAGCACGAGAGAGCACGAGGTTCTCATC
>JALUUK010000336.1 GCA_027021395.1 Acidobacteriota bacterium | reverse complement strand
TCCCGAAAGATACGCCGAAGAGATGGCTCGCAGTCTTTCCGAAACCCTAGCGCCGATAACCTCGCCTTCTTCGAGATTCAAGCAAAGCAGCCGCAGCGTCTCCAAGTCTCGTCGGCCCCAAGCCCCGGGAACGAAATCCCGGCTTGCTTCCCAAAAGAGACGGAGAGAGTCTTCCATCCTGGCGCGATAGAGCGCCGCGCTCTCCTCCCGCCGCTGTTTGCCGATCCGACTCCGGCTGCGAACCCTGCGAATCGCCCAGCCGGCGATCCCGGCGAGTGCGATGCCCGTCAACACCGCCAATCCGGCCGACTTCCATGCAGAATAGCCGAAGACCACCCCCACGACGCCGACCAATCCCTGCGCGACTCCGGTCGGGACGTCGACGCGACGGAGCCTTGATTCCCTGGCGCTCATCGATCCTCTCCGATCCCGGCTTTCTCCTCGACCTTGGAAAACGCGGCCCGCCGCCCGACCATACGACAACCCACGCGCCCCCGCGCGCGATCTCCGGCATCGGCGATCGTTCACTGCCGGCTGCGACCGCCCGCCATCCCACGTTCTCCCGCCGAGACACCCGAATGGGGAAACTTTGAAGACTTCTAGTGCTCCGTTTGCGGTGGATTCTCCGCCGCCCCGGGTCTCGTACCGAGAATTGCTGCCCAACAGGTACCGTGACCGCCGACACGAAGCAATGTTCGCCACCGTCCGATTTATTCGATTGCAAACCTTGCGATACGCATTCGTTCTTTATTGTTCGCAGTGCCTCGGATCACTTTCCGTCAACCCGTGAAAACTCACGGCGAATACACCTTGCCAGAGCGTCGCGGTCCTCGTACATCCAGGAGCAGGAGTGCCTTCGCGAGGACTTCGGACGCCGTGTGTCACGGGGTCCGGAAGCTGGTGTTGTGGGTAGGGGGAGGCATGGTGGCTCCCGGGGTGCAATCAACCCGGGTCTCGTTTGGATCGCGACTCCGGGCTGGGGGGTCGCGGTGGTTTGACGGGATGTCGTGCCTTTCGATCTTGCCGAGGCGAGGAGCCGCCCGCGCCGCGTGCGTGGGGGACGAACCCGCAGTGGGAAGAATACCTCGGTCTCGTCGTCCTGGAGAGGCCTCTACTCCGCAGCCATTGCCCGAGGTGGCCGGTCTGCCGAACGCAGACAGACGCCCGCTGGAGTAGACCGAGTGAAACTCTTCGAGACGTTGTCACGCGATGGATTCGTGCTTGGGCTTTGCTCTCTGGCGCTTTGCTCTGCTTCGCTCGCCGTCGTGCCACCGCATGACCCGGAGTTGGACCTACCGGATTCGGTGCGACTCGAGATCAAGGACGATCGCGAAGGGGCCTTTTCTCCGCTCTACCCCCTCGGTGGAGTCGTCAGCGGTAATCTTTCAAAGAGACGAAGTGCCGGGCCGCTGACCCTAGAGGTGCTGGCAGGCTCCTATTCCTACCCCGTTCTTCCCGGAAAGTATTCGGATTCGGGAGCCGACCCCTTCTCACCCACCGCCATACAGAACCGCCTTTTCCAGTCCGGCTACACGCAGGGTGGACGTCCCGGCTCGCTTCGTGATTATTTCAACGAAGTATCCTACGGGAACTACCTCATCGATGGAACGGTGGAACCGTGGGTGACCGTCAGCCAGAGCGAGAGCTTCTATCTTGGCGCAACCGACTGTTCAGGCCTTTGCCGAAGCACTACCGAATCCGCTGCCGGCTTCGTCAAGGAAGTCATCGACCTCAACGATGCGGGAGTCGATTTTTCGCTTTTCGACAATGACGGCCCCGACGGTGTGGCGAATTCCGGCGACGACGACGGCGTCGTCGACCTGCTTGTCGTGCTCCGTGCCGCAAGCGGAGCAGAGTGCGGGGGAAGCGGAATTTGGTCCCATCTGGACAATTATTCCTCGACCTTCGGCGGAGCGTACTCCACCAACGACGTCGCGTTTTCCGGAGCGCAGATCACCATCGAAGACTACATCGTCATCCCGGTCTACGAATGCGACGGAACGAGCATGTTCGAGATCGGTACGGCGGCCTACCTCTTCGGCAGTCATCTAGGATGGCCCGCTCTGTGGGACCGCGATCTTTCATCACGCGGCGCGGGGGTGTGGGCGCTGATGGGGCGCGGCTACCTCGGCGGCGACGGAAACTCTCTCGAACGGCCTACGCACCCGAGTGCTTACTCCAAGTCTTTGGCTGGGTGGATTCAGCCGGATGTCGTCACGACCTTTCTTGCCAACGCTTCGATACCCTCCGCGAGCACGACTGCACACGCACGTGAGTGGCGACGCCCTCCCACCTGCACTCACGACGAGTACTTTCTCGTCGAAAACCGGCAGAACGCCGGCTTCGATCTCGGCCTGCCCGGAAACAGTCTGCTGATATGGAACGTCGACGATCGGCAAACGTCTTCCGACGACGAAGCCCGCCCGCGCTTGCACCTGCTGGCCGCGGACAACCGCTACGGATTGCAGAACGGAGTCAACGACGGCGATACGGCTGATCCTTGGCCCGGATCCACCGGGCGCCCGTCATGGCGCGATGTCACCGAACCATCCTCAGCACGGCATTTCGATCGTCTCAGCGGCGCCTCGATCAACACCATCTCCCTTTCCGGCGATCCCATGACGGCCGATCTCAATCAGGATCTCGGGCTGTTGATGGATCTGAACGAGGTCATCATCGACGACGCGCTCGACGGTTCGGGTGACAATGACGGCGTCATCGACCCGTATGAGACCGTTCGCCTAAGGCTCCGCCTCTCCAACGAAAGCCAATCTCAAGTCACGGGTATCAGCGGTACGCTATCGCTGCTTTCTCCGGTCCCAGGTGTCACGATCACCGGCGCCGACGCCACATGGCCCGATCTCGACCCGTGCGGAATCGGCGAACTCGGTGATTTTGAGATCTATGTCGACGAAACCGTCGCCTGCGATACAACGTTGGATTTCCGCTTGAGCCTGACGACGGACTCCGGGACTCTCACCTTCGACTTCAGCGAAAAAGTCGGGTCGTTTTTTGCGGAAGGCGGCCCCGCCGATATCACCACGTCCAACGTAGACACCGGAAAGCCCCGCTCTACTGTCGCCGGAAACGAGTATGCCGTCGTCTACCATGAGCAAGTGGGAGGTCTCGATCTCGTCCGCCTCGAACGGATCGATGAGGCACATACCCTGCTCGGCACCAGCGACATCTCTGCCGGGACCGGAAATTCCAGAAATCCCGACGTTTTTTGGAACGGTAGCGAATATGCCGTGGCGTGGGAGGATGACCGCGACGGTACGTCCGAGATCTACTTTGCGCGCGTAGATGCTTCCGGGACCCGCATCGGTGCCGAGTTGCGATTGACCAATTCCTCAGGGATCGGAAAACGGCCGCGCATTGCTTGGAATGATACAGATAGCGAATGGGGCATCGTGTGGACTGAAAGTACGGCGGGTGATGACGATGTTCTCTTTGCCCGAGTCGATGCCGCCGGGACCAAGGTCGGAGGCGATATCGCCGTGGCAACCGGTGCCGGATCACAGAGCGCGCCGGATGTCTTCTGGAACGGGGATCGCTACGGTATCGTATGGCAAGATGACAGCCTCGGCGAGTGGACGATGTTCTTCATCCCGCTCGACGCCGGCGGCGCAGCGATCGCTCCGACGCGACGAATCGAGACCCTACCGGGTGATTCTCGCTCTCCCGCCATCACTTGGAACCCGTCCACTCTTCTCTTCGGCGTCGCTTACGTCGACAACGAGGATGCCCGCGAGCGCACGGGAATCAAGACCGTTCGCGTACCTCCCGATGGTTCAGTTCCTCCGGCACCGAAGCCACTCTCTTCCGCCGGAATCAGAGCCGAAGCCCCGGACACCGATTGCGATGGAGTCAGCTTCTTCGTCTCTTGGATAGATTTCAGGGACGGCAAGAGAACCGTACGCCTCACGCGCACCGATGAGCGCCACAATGTCATTGTTGACGGACTCATCATGGACGATGACCCACGATTCGCCGACAGCACGAGCCTCTCTTACGGTTCTGGAAGGTTGGTCGCAAGCTGGCGGCGAGAAAATGCGGCCGGCAATCGCTTCGATGCTGCTGCCCGTATATCTTTCGGTGCTTTCGAGTGCGGACGCGATGACGACCGCGACGGCGTGCTGCAACCGGGTGACAACTGCCCGAACACGCCCAACGTCGATCAAGCCGATAACGACAATGACAACTGGGGTGACGCTTGCGACTGCGACGATATCGACCCCAAGGTCAATCCCGGCACGCCGGAAACCATTTGCGACGCTCTGGACAACGATTGCTCCGCTGCGACTCCGGATGCGCCGGACAAGGACGGGGATGGCGTCGATATCTGCGACGTAGGCGATATTTCCAACCCCGACGGAACGGGAATCGACTGCGATGACGATGACCCACTCAATTTTCCGGGCAATCCGGAAGTCTGCGACGGACAGGACAATGACTGCGATGCTACCGTCGATGAAGATTTCCCGGTTCTGACTTGGTATCGCGACGCGGATGTCGACGGCTACGGTGATCCAGCGATCACGCTCGACACATGCGACGGAAATAACCAAGGCTACGTTGCGGACAACAACGATTGCGATGACGCCAACCCGGATGTTCATCCCGGCGCTCTTGAGATCTGTGACATGGTCGATAACGACTGTGATGGAACCGCAGACGATGAGACCGGCACCCGCTTCGTTGCGACGACGGGCAGCGATACCGACAATACTTGTATCGATAGCCTGAGTCCGTGTGCATCGATAAACCATGCTCTTTTTGTCGCCTGCGATGCGGAAACGATTTCTCTTGCCGAGGGCTCCTATACCGAAAATATCGTGCTCGATCGGCCGATCTCGGTGGAAGCAAGCGGTGCGTTGTCCAACACGAGGCTCTACGGAACCGGCGGCGATATCGTCTCCATCCTCTCGGATGACGTCGTCTTCGATGGAATCGGCGTCTTCGGCAGCGGCAACGAGACATGCATCCGCATCGGCGACTCCTCGAATGGCGGACCGGAGAACGTCCGCCTGCGAAACGGCGCAGCCGATGGGTGCCGTGTCGGCATCCTGATCGACACGACGACCGCCACGGCTGGAGCCTCGAACCGTGTCTTGAGCATGGAGGTCGTCAACGGCGTAGCCGACGGCACGCTCGAGGGTGGCGTGGGGATCGTTGTCGAAGGTGGTGTAGCCGACCTTCAGATCGCAAGCAGCCTCGTCCGCAACAACGAGGGTGGCGGCATCTTGGTCAAATCACCTCCTACCGGCGAAACAAACCAAGACATTACCATCGGCAATGTCCGCGTCATCGACAATGGAAGCGGAGGAACCGCAGTTTCTCTTGCTGGAATCGAGATCAATGACGCGACAAACGTCGCAATTGAAGGAAACGAAATCGGTCGACACAACGGACTTGCCGGCGCCGCCGACGGGATCGGAGTCCTCCTTAGCGCTGTTGACGGGGGCAGCGTCTACTGCAACGACGTGCACAGCAACGAGGTAGGATTCAAGTTTACGACCGGAACAGCCAACATCTCGGTACTCCACAATGAATTCAATGGACAAGTCGATACCGGCCTCCTAGTCCATCTCGGTTCAGATGCGGGGGTCCGGATCAACGAGAGTCTCTTCCTAGGCAATGCGACCGGCATCGACTATCAAGGCGACGGGACGCTGGACGCACAGCACTCCTGGTGGGGTGCTGCAGACGGACCCGCGCCTGGTGGAACAGGTGACTCGGTTTCCGGAAATGTCGACACCTCAAACTACATCGCGAGAGCCGATCAACCCGTGCTGGTGCGCGCACCGGCGTTTTCCGGTTTCGATTCATCAACGGCTGCATGCTATCCACGAATCCAGCAGGCGACGGACAATTCTGCGCCGGGCTCGTTCTTGCTCGTCGGCGCAGGCACATACAACGAAAACATCGTCGCCACCAACTCGGTTCTTCTTGAAGGTATCAGTGGGGGTAGCGGTTGCTCGCCAACGGTGATCAACGGCAGGCAAAGTGGCGGTTCACATGAACCGGCTTTGCGACTGAGCGGAACGGATGGCGCAGGAGTCCGCAATTTCACGATTCGCGCAGCCGGCGAGGGGACGGTATGCGGCGAGAACACCGGCGAGGAGATCGGGCTGGATTTAGTCAACGCCTCGAACACGACGGTAGAAGACGTCTGCCTCAGAGCAAACGGCGTTTCCGAAGTCCGCATCTACGGCGACTCCGACAACAATATTCTGCGCAACTTGGATATCGATGGCGCCATACGTGATGCCGGCGGATTCGACCTCTGTGGGCATAGATCCCGTGAAGGCATCCTGATCGATGGCGGCCCAACTTGCGAAGGCGGCACCGGCGCAACGGCAGACGGCAATCAGATTCTCGACTCATCGATTACTTTCGTTCAACGAGGTATCAAAACCCAGCTCGCCAACGGGACGATCATTGATACGAACTCAATCGTTCCGCGCCCAGCTCCGGCTTGGGACGGCGGCAACTATTCCGTGGCCATTCGCCTAGAGGTTTCCAACGATACTCAGATCACCGGAAATACGATTCAAGGCGCTGAGATCGTCGATGCCATACGTGTTCTCGGGCGGAGTAATGTCAGCTGTATCACGCCGACCGAGGGAACCGATAGCGCCGGAACGATCATCGAAGACAATCTCATTCGCGACGCATCCGATTTCGGAATTCGCTTGCATAAGGGAGGCGCCGATCCCGGTCGCCCGTTCGACACGTCCATCGAATGCAATGAGATCACTCAGAACGGTACAGGTGTCTTCGTTCAATATGTCGGCCCGATCACGGGACCGCAAAACGTCGCTCATCTCAACGATATCACTGCCAACAGCACCGGCCTTCGCAATGTTTCTTTCGACCAGATGCCGGCAGAGCAGAACTGGTGGGGATCATCCAGCGGACCGAGCGGATCCGGCCCCGGAACGGGCGATCGGGTCTTCGGGTCGGTAACTTTCAGCCCATGGTTGAGTGCAGCCGCCCAGCAGGATAACGATGCCGACGGCTTCACTGACTGTGAGGGAGATTGCGACGACACCAATGATCAGTTCAACCCCGATCAACCCGAAGTCTGCGATTTCGAGGACAACAACTGCGATGGCCAAATCGACGAAGGCGTAGCCAGCATCTGGTACCGTGACGCAGATGAGGACACCTACGGCGATCCCAATGACGAGTTGAGAAACTGCGACGATGTGGCCCCTGCGGGCTACGTCGCCGACTCCACCGATTGCAACGACGCAGACCCGCAGATCCATCCCAATGCTCCTGAGGTGCAGTGCGATGGAATCGACCAAGATTGCGCCAACGGAGATTCGACGCCCGATGCAGACCAAGACGGCTACGATGTTTGCGGGACGGCTGATGCAAACAACCCCGATGGGCTCGAAGCGGACTGCGACGACGGCGATGACCAGAGTTACCCCGGCGCTCCGGAGATCGTTTGCGATGGCATCGATCAGAGTTGTTCGGGTGGAGACTCCACGCCGGATGGCGATTCCGATGGATTTGATGTATGCGGCCCAGCGGACGCGAACAACCCCGATGGGCTCGAAGCGGACTGCGACGATGGAAACGATCAAATCAACCCCGGTGCGGTCGATGTCGCCTGCGACGCCATCGACCAGGATTGCACCGGCGGTGACTCCACGCCCGATATCGACAGCGATGGGTACGACATCTGCGGGCCGCTCGATGCGAATAACCCCGACGGCCTCGAAGCCGACTGTGATGACAACAATGGCGGGATCAATCCGGGACAAAGCGAGATCTTCTGTGATGCGATAGACCAGGATTGCGATGGGTCGGATTCGACGCCTGATGCCGATGCCGACGGATTCGATGTCTGCGGTCCGACGGATGCAACGAACCCGGATGGCTTGGATGCCGATTGCGATGACGACAACGGTGCGATCAATCCTTCTGCAACAGAGATCTGCGACGACAATCTCGACAACGATTGCGACGGATCGGTGGATGGCGCCGGCGGCCCATGCGCAGACCTCGAAGTCAGCGGCCTGCGTTTCAGCGCCTCCGACAAGAACATCTTGGAATGGAACATGGCGCCGAATGCCAGTTCATACGCACTCTACCGCGGCGAGATTCCCGCAACAGGATTCGCATCCTACTCGCATGTCTGTGAAGCCAGCGAGATTTCCGGCCTGACGGCGACAGATCCCGACCTTCCCGCACTAGGAGAGGTCCTCTATTATCTTGCCACCGGTCTCGATACGACGGGTGCGAATGTCAGTGCCGGATCCCTAGGAACAGATGGCAATGGCGCGACGCGACCGGACTCTTCGACGATGACCTGCGGCGCGCGGATATACGTCGATCCGCTCGCTGCCGGTCTCGGCACAGGAGAGAACTGGACCGATGCCTACACATCGATTTCCGCCGCGCTAGGTCATACCGGGGGTGCCGGTCGAGCATTGGAAATCTGGGTTACCGGATCGTTGACCGACCCCAATACTTCGCTCGATGGCGCATCGAGGTCCGGTGCCCGCATCTTGGGAGGATTCGTTGGGACAGAGATCAATGCATGGGAACGTTCTCCGGCAACTCAAGACACGACCTGGCAGGGCGACGGTGCCACGCCGCTCATCACCACCACTCGAGCCGACTTGACTCTTGACGGCTTGACCTTGAGCACTGCAACGTCGGCGGTCGTCGCCACGGCAGATGGTGACCGCATCGAAATCGATGACGTCAGCAGCGATCAACTCAGCGGATGGGGTGTGGATCTAAGTACCGACGGCCCCTCCGGCGCCATTCTCGTCGTACGCCGTAGTCGGCTCGCAGGCTCCGGCGAAGGGAATATCCGCGCTAGAGCCTTGGCGGGTACCGTTTCCGGCACCATCTCCAGCAACACGCTCGACGGTGGAACGGATGCAGCCGTGCATCTCGAAGCGAATGCCGACACCTCGGACGCACGTATCAGCACTTCCGTCATCGCCAATTCGATCATCGGCGGGATCAATGGACTTCGACTGCTCGCGAAGCTCGATGATCAGGCACTCAGCGCCATCACCGACTCTTTCGTCGCCTCGAACACCATCGCCAAGAGTAGCGGCGCCGCCGTTTTGATTGAAGCCAACGGCACCTTCAGCACGATCGGCGGGGCTGCGACATGCGATGCAACGCCGGTACTCGTCGGCAACACGATCTCCGATGCCGGAGCGGCCGGAGTCGTGCACCGAGCGATCCGTTCCGATACCACAGGAAACGAGATTGAGCACACCGTGCGCGCCGCGGCCGAATTGTGGGACAATCTCATCACCTTCCACGCGGGAGCAGGTGTCGAGGAGTCGGCCGACGATCCGGCGACAAATCTCAGCGCAGATCCGCTGATGATCGGAAACGGCTTCTTCGGCAATGCCTCTTTGTATCAAGACGAGGGTGCTTCGTCATTGCCGAGCACGGCTGATCTCAATGCACTAGACGGCAATGCGGATAATTTCGAGGACGACCCTCTCTTCACCAATCGTTTTGGAGACAATTACCACCTGCTCTCCGGCTCCTCGGCCATCGACCGCGGGCACGCCGACGCCACGCGTCTCCCGTCACTCGACATCGATGGCGAGGCACGGGGCAGAGACGGTGACGGTGACGGCACCGCCGCGCATGATGTTGGTGCTGATGAGTTCACCGAGATCGCTCTCGGTACGGCAGAACTTTCCTTGTCGATACTCGACGCGCCAGACCCTGTCGTTGCGGGAACGACCCTGAGTTATACCCTGCGAGTCGACAACGCAGGACCGGATGCGGCAACGAATGTCGTCGTAAACGACAGCTTGCCGCCCGGGGTTGCCTTCGATTCCACCACCGGTTGCACCAACGATCCCGGTGGATCGCCAACGTGTCGACTCGGAGACATTCCGGCAGGTAGTTTCGCTGAATACACACTGAACGTGATCGTCGACTCTTCGACCGCCGACGCGAGCCTGCTCACGCTATCCGCAACTGTCTACGCCGACAGCCAAGACGGAAACAGCGCCGACGATACAGCCACCGAAGACACGACCGTGAGCACCGAAGCGGATCTGTCTATCGCCTCCACGGACGATGCCGACCCGGTAGTGGCAGGAACCCAACTCATCTATACCAACCGCGTCGACAATGCCGGCCCCTCGGATGCGCAAGCCGTCATTGCGAGCGACACCCTTCCCGCGGGAGTGACCCTCGTATCTACGTCCGGCTGCAGCGAAGACCCCGATGCCGTACCGACATGTTCTCTTGGGATCGTGCCCGCAGGTGGTTTCGTCGAGTACACGATCACGGTGGATGTCGATCCGAGCCTCGCCGACGGCACCGTCTTGACCAACAATGTCAGCGTCACTTCGAGCACGACCGACACCAACGCAACCAATGATAGTAGCAGCGAGACGACGGATGTCGGTACCGAGGCGAACCTCTCCGTGACGAAGGTCGACGACGTCGATCCGGTTGCCGCCGGAGACTATGTGGTCTACACGATCCAAGTCGACAATGCCGGACCATCCGATGCAGCGAACGTCGTCGCAACCGATACGCTTCCTCTCCCCTTCGTTTTCGACACGACGACGGGATGTGCTGAAGATCCGAGTGGCTATCCGAACTGCACTCTCGGCACGATTCCGGTCGGCGGCTCGGCTCAATACACCGTAAGAACGCGCGTGAAGGCCGGTGCTGCACCCGGAACGGTCACCAACCAAGTCAGCGTCACATCTGATGCCGTCGATCCGGACACGCTCGACAACAGCGCAAGCGAAGATACGAGCATCTTCGCGAGCGCAGATCTGAGCGTGACGGTCACTGATGACGTCGATCCGGTCACCGCCGGTGACCAGCTCACCTATACGATTCGTGTGGACAATGCGGGTCCGTCCAATGCGTTGACCGTCGTCGTCACGGACACCATCCCGGCGGGCACGACCTTCGTTTCTACTACCGGCTGCAGCGAAGACCCGAACGGACAGCCGGATTGCACGCTCGGCACGATCCCGGCAGGGAGCTTCGCTGAATACACGCTGACCGTCTCGGTCAACTCGGACCTCGCCGACGGGACGATCCTGACGAATCAAGCCACCGTCTCGGCATTCACTGATGATCCCGACACAGCCAATAACACCGCCACGCAGGATACGACGGTCAATGCTGAAGCCGATCTTTCGGTCACGTCCACCGACGACGTCGATCCGGTCACCGCCGGAAGTCAACTCGTCTACACCAACCGCGTCGACAACCTCGGACCCTCGGACGCGCTCGCCGTCGTGGTCACCGATACGCTGCCGACGGGTGTGACTCTGGTCTCCACCTCCGGCTGCACGGAAGACCCCAGCGCGGTGCCCACCTGCACGCTCGGCGACATCCCCGCAGGCGGCTTCGCTGAATACACCATCACCGTCACCGTCGATGCCAACGTCGCCGACGGCACGATCCTGACCAACAGCGTCTCGGTCTCTTCGAGCACCACCGACACCAACGCGGCCAACGATTCCGCCACGCAGGATACGACGGTCAATGCTGAAGCCGATCTTTCGGTCACGTCCACCGACGACGTCGATCCGGTCACCGCCGGAAGTCAACTCGTCTACACCAACCGCGTCGACAATCTCGGACCCTCGGACGCGCTCGCCGTCGTGGTCACCGATACGCTGCCGACGGGTGTGACTCTGGTCTCCACCTCCGGCTGCACGGAAGACCCCAGCGCGGTGCCCACCTGCACGCTCGGCGACATCC
>JALUUK010000335.1 GCA_027021395.1 Acidobacteriota bacterium | reverse complement strand
CGCATCCCGACCCGGCCTTGGCGCACGCGCATTGGTTCGCTTCGACCTATCGCTCACGCGAGCATCCCGGGGTGGTGATCGATCTGCACTGGGATCTCGGCAGGCCCGGTCGCACGCTTTGGCAGATGAAGGCGGTTTTCGAGCGCGCCGAGACCTTTCCGGGGCGATCGGGTCTCTTGCGCCTTACGCGAGACGATCTTCTCGTCCACTTGGCACTCCATGCCGTGGCTTTTCACGGTGGTTCCGGGCGCTGGATTTGGTGGCTCGATCAAGCTCTACTGCATCGGCATGTGGATGAAGGCGGTGGGGGCGCATGGGAGACGAGCTACGAGAGGGCGCGGGAAGTCGGAGGCGTGGTCGCGCTCGACGCCGCTCGCCTGCGGGCCATGGAACTCTTTGGGGAGGTGGGGCGATCTCCTCACGAGGCGTGCCTGCGCGCTCGCTGCGCCAACGAAATCGGTTCTCGTCTAGAGGGCGGTCGCGGAGGAACGATCGGGCGCTGGGTGGTTGCCGCCTTGGCCGTAGATCGGTGGCGCAATTTCGGACGCATCGCGTTGGACGTCGGTCGGCGTGGCCGCTTCCGTCTCGCCTCCGCCTACCGGCGCCGAGGAGGGACGTCGGTCGGCCCTTGATCGGTGGTGGCGTGCGCTTCTCGGTTGCAGGCTGCTAGCAATCGTCGGTGATTCCGCCGAAGCGCTGACCGAGGTTTTGCCGCATCGTGACGCCGCCCTTCTCGTAGGCCTCCTGTCGTACCTCGGCGAGTTGGCAGGCCCAAGAGCTCGCTCCGAAGAAATCGCCGTCTTCGAGGAGCGCGTCGAGCGAACACCGGCCGCAGAAGGAGTTGCTCGAGCAGGTGGAACAGTGAGGAAGATCCTGCGCGGAGAGAGCTCTCAGGCGCAGCAGCAGGGGGGAAGTCGACCAGATCTCCGCGAAGGAGTGCTCCCGGAGGGATCCTGCGGGCGGAAAGCGCTGTGAGCAGGGATAGACTCGGCCACGCGCCGAGATCAGCGCGACGCGACGAGCCGTGGCGCAGAGCGATTGGTCCGGGTCCGGGGTACTGCCGCTTCCTGGTTCGATCGCCAAACCGAGTTCCGGATCGGTGCATACATTGAGCAGATCGGCTCGTTTCATTCTCAGGCACAGCGGTTGGTCGTCGAGGTCATAGCGCGCGACCAGGGTCGGATCGAATCGATACTCGGCCCCGACTTCGCGCGCGAAGTCGATGACGGAGGCATACGCCGAGGCGTTGTCTTCGAGAATCGGGGCTTTGAGCACGACGTGCACATTCATCTCTCGCAATTTGCGAATGGCGGCGAGCGTGCGCTCGTGGCTGCCGGGGATCCGCGTGATGCCGTCGTGCGTTTCGGCGTCACCCGCATAAACGGAAATCTCGACGGCCGTCACACCGACCTCGGCGATGAGGTCGAAATGCTCTTGCTTCATCAGGGTGGCGTTGGTGAAAAGGCGCAGCGAAAAGCCGAGGCGCCGCGCTTCGCGTATCAGCTCGTTGATGTCTTTGCGCGTGAAGATCTCGCCCCCGCTGAAGGTGAGGAAGAAGGTGCCGGCGTCCCGCAGCTCTTGCAAGATGCGCTTGACCTCGTCGGTTCCGAGCTGGCCGTCGACATCGCCGAGATCGACGTAGCAGTGCTTGCAGTCTTCGTTGCAACGATTGGTCAATTCGAATGTCACCGACAGCGGGACGAAGTGATCCATCGCGTCATTGAGTAGGTGGACCATGCGGTTGACCATTATTTCGAGTCTCCATGCTGAGGAGTCGGCGTCCGTGGGGGGCGCGTCGGAGAGGGATCTGCTGAGGAAAGCGCCGACTGAAGGGACGGCAACGTTTTCATGGTCGTCGACGGCGCTAGGGGCTGCCGCGTGTTCGGCTTGAAAAAAGCGAACTCCGGCAGGCGATCGACGACTTCCCAAAAGCCGGGGTTCTTGGAAAAGCCCAAACGGTAGGCGGGGATGCGTTCGAGCAACATGCCGCAGGTTTCGAAGAACGCCGCCTGAACATCCGGAAGTGCGAGCGGCGCGCCGCCGGCTTCCATCATGCGCGGAAGCGCTCGAGCGGCGGAAATTCTCTCGATACGCGGGGTCTCCGTTTGCTCGAGGATGAAGACGGCCCCTGCCGGTGCCGATCGCCGCTCGCCATGCCAAAAAGGTGAACCGATCACTCGACATGAAGCACCCTGCATGCGGGCAACGACCATCTCGTCGGCAAGCACACGAAGGCCGAGATCTCGGCAGATGTCGGCAATCGTTGATTTACCGGCTCCTGAGGGCCCCGAGCAAATGATACCGAAATGATCGCGAACGACGGCCGCCGCGTGCAGGAGCGTGGACCGGCGGCGAAGCAGCTCGACACCAAGCGCAATACGTACGAAGAGATCGAGGTGGGCCAACGAGTTGGGTATGACGGCCGTGCCGTTTCCCCGTTGCCAGTCGATCTCGCCCGAGAATGCTTCACCCTCGATCCAAGCGTGCTCCATGGAGCCGCGCGATGTGATGGGGGGAGAATCGACCCATACCGGGTGGTAGCGATGGGGCCTGCTCTCGAGATCGATACGGAAGTGTATCTCGAGATCGGCCTGCTTCGGTGGGGCGAGATGGAAGAAGCCGTCGTAACGCTCTAGGGCATGGCCTCTGATCGCCGGTTGGTCGACGGTGACACGAAGATGAATACCACCAAGGTCAAGGTCCAACGGCTGCATGCTCACCTCAACATCCGTCGGTCGCGCTCGAGAATCCGCTGCGCATCACGAAAAAACGGGGAGCCTTCCGCAAGGGAGTCTCCCCGTCGTTTCGGCGTCTAAGACGCGACGAAGGCGCTATGCTCGGGAACGCGACGCTCGGTCGATCAGCGCGCGCCCGCGCCGCAGTTGAACGCCTGACTCGTGCAGGAAGCACCGGCGAAGACCACCGGCTCATATGGCTCTTCCCACTCGATCGAGGGCTTGGCCCAAGTCTTGGTCTTTTGGCTTTCTCTTTCGACTTTCATGCGCGACCTCTCGTGCTTTCTAACTACCGAGTTCGAAGGTGGTCTGTGAGGAGGAAACGACCTCATCGTCTTTGACGATGAGAGTTTCGACCTGCCAGATGCCGTAAAGGTTGTGTTGCGTGATCCACGTTCCACTCACCGGCAAAGTGACCTTGGTATAGGTCGCATGACGCCTCTGCATCCGCGGGATGGTCTCCTGGGGAAGCATGCGAGCCAAACGTCGAGCGCGGGGAGTATTCTGCACGGCGACGGGGTAGGGGGCAAGGTCCTCTCGATCGACGACTTCCCCGGGGAGTGCGGTCGGTGAGACCGGCGTCGTGCGCGTTTCGTAGACGCTTCCGTCCGGCAGGATGAAACGCGTGACCTGATCGAAATCCTCGGTCCCCACCGCACGACGGTCATAGACCGTCACGACGAAGAGTTGCAGGGTTTCGGGGGCATCGAAGGGGCCGGTGCTGACCCGCAGCAATTCGCCGCGATTCATCTCGATGACGGCGTCCGGATCGATGCTGGTCACAAGGGTGGAGATGATCATTCCATCGCCGGGAGCAGAATTCGCCCGCGAGCTCCGGTCGACTTGCAGAGCTTTCTCTGGAATGCGGGAGCGCAGTGGGGAATCCTCGCGCAACGGTCCGGCGAAAGAAACGCCGATTGCGCCGACGATGAGAAGAGCTAGGGCCGACTTCTCGAAGGTATTTCTGTCATAGAGATTCATGATCGAGATCCTTTCTGCTGAGGACGGCCGAGAATTCCGGCCGCCCTGCGCCGCAGTGAGTTCCTAGTTGATCTTCACCCAGTGGATAGCGCCGCTGCTCGAGCCGGCGACCACACCTTGGTTGCTTCCCGTGTTGTAGTCGAAGGTCGGGTCGCCGATGGTCTTGCCCGACTCGAGCGTCCACGAGCGCAGCACACTGCCATCGGTGGCGTTGAGTTCGTAGAGGTTTCCGTCCGAGGAGCCGACGTAGGCCACGGTGTTGTTGCTGCCGTCGACGTTGCGCAGCACCAGCGGGGCAGAGGCTCCGGCCACGGTCGCAGACCAATACGTGCTGGTCGTCAGTTCGGCGCCGCCGTTGGATGCTCGGATACCATGGACCTTGCCGTCGGTGCTCCAAACCACCCAATGATCGAAGCCGCCGCTGCCGTTCGGAACGCGGCCGCTGACCGAGACGGCCTTGACCGCGCCGTCGCTCGGTGACGGAGTATAGGTATCCTTCTGAACCAGCGGAGAGCTCGCTCCGCCCGTGCGGTTGATTCCGTCGTAGTAGTAGATCACGCCGGCCGTGCTGCCGAAGACCACACGAACATCTGTGCCGGTGCCGAAGGTAAAGACCTCGGGTGTCGTGTCGATGTCGCCGAGCCCGGTCGTCTCGGAGTAGACCGGCGATTCGATCGTCGGGCCTGCTCCCACGGAGAGCACGAGAAGGGACTCGCCGTCGGCACCGTCGCTGCGGACGGGGACGTAGACGAGGTTGTTGGCCGAATCGCGGTAGTAGATCTTCGGCGCACCGTTGATGATTCCGAGGTCCGCACCCGTTCCGTCTCCATCCTCGTCGCCGTCATAGGTGTCGAGAGGGGCACCGGAAAGGGCGTGGTCATAGATCAGGACTTTGTTGTCGGCTGCTCCACAGCGGGTTCCGACGATGACGACGTCGTCATCGGCATTGCTGTTGGAATCGTAGGCGTTGAGCATGATGGCGGGCGAGCCTTGGAGCAAACCGCTCGAACAGCCGGCATCGCCGGTGGCATTGCGACTGCCGTCGAGCACGCCGTCACTCAATCCGTAGCGATAGACGTAGCCGTCCTGGGCGTTGATGAATGCCACGTTGTCTGCTGCACCGCCCGGGTTGATGTCGCCGACCATCGGGCGAGCCTGAGCGTTGCCGCCGAGAACCGGCGGTTCCCAAGATCCGCGTGCACCATCGGCTTCCGCCATGCGGTGGACCAAGCGGTCGTTACCGGCGGTGACGACGTAGGTTCCGGCAATGGTCCCTGAGGGAGCGAGGACCGAGGCCGACGTGGTGTAAGCCCATTTGAAGTTGGTCGTGGCGCGAGGGAATCCTTGAATCTCAACGCCGCCGGCGTAGTTCTTGGATGCATCGAAAGCAAAGGCTTTGTAGTAGTAGACCGTTCCATTGGTCACGGAGGTGTCGGCGCAAGATGCGGTCACGCCTGAGGTCACGCAGACGACGTCGTTACCGCTGCCGAGGGAGTCACCGGGCGTATAGGTCGTTCCGTCGGTCGGTGCGGCGTTGACGGCTGCCGCCGCACGACGGACGACCAGCGTTCCCGAGTAATCCGACGAGGGGTTCACCCAGTTTGATGTGACGGAGGAATCGCCGCTCGAAGAGGTGACCTTGCTGACGTTGCTCGGGGCGGTGGTGTCGATCGTGTCGAAATTGAAGCAGAAGGCATTCCCCGCGCATCCGGTGACGCCGTTGCTTGCCGCCGTGAGGTTGTTTCCGGAGAGGTCCTGGGCGGTGAGTTGCAACTCCATGGTCTGGGAGTCGGAGAAATCGTTGTGTGTGTAGGTCAAAGTCTGATCGCCGTTCGACCAAGTGGGAACCCATCCACCGGGATTGGTTCCACTGACGACGGTCAGCGTATTGCTACCGGTGTTCATCGGTTCGTCGAAAGTGAAGACGATGTCCGCGCCGAGCGCTACTCCGGTGGAATCGTCGGTCGGCGTGACCGAGGTGACCGATGGGGCACTCTCTCCGAAGGTGAAACGCGAATACGTCGTGGATGAAGCATCTCGCGAGTCGGGATCGCCCGCACCCTTGAACCATAGCCCGGAACTTCCCCCGGAATTTTCGGTGCCGACGACGCGCGGCTTGTCGACGTGAGGGTCGGCATCAATTTCCACGAGTGCTCGGTTGGTCGCGAAATTGAGGGCGACCTGAACGGTGACGCGATCGCCGGCGGCACCGCCATAGGGGACGATGTTCGTCCACTGAACGACGAAGCAATCGTCGTTGGTCCCGTCGGAATCGTTGTCGGTCAGACACGGGGTTTCCTGGTAGCGCACATCACCGGTGCTGTCGGCATCGGAGGGGTCCAAATCATCGCCGTAAGCGTAGACGGCGTTGTTGGGATCCCCGGCGGCCGGGATCGATAGTGTGTCCGCCGGATTCGTATAGCCTTGATTGAACGAAATATAGCCGTTGCTTCCGATGTAGACACTGGAATAGGTCGAGCCATACCAAGTGAAGGTGGCGCTGGTGAAGTTGATGAGCTTGTAGCAATCATCGCCTGAGCAGCTCTTGGGGCTCCAGGACGAGACCGCCGTGCCGCTGGCGGAGATGTCCGGAATGACGCCGGAGGGATGCTGCGTACACATGTATCCGGATGTGTCCTGCTCATTTCCGTCGCAATCCGTCTCCGTGGCCCATCCCATGGATGCGAAGCTCAGCATCATGACCATGATGGCGAGTCTTCCTAGAGCAAAGAGCGTTGATCTGCAGGGCGTATGGGCTCCGTGCGTCGAGGCGATGTACTTCATTTTGTCTCCTCCGAGACTCTCCCGGTTTTCGCCGGGTTTTCCCGTGGGCCCTCCACGGGTGGTGGTATATCGATGGACACGACAAGATCGCGCTCTGCTAAATCGCGAACGAAAAGCAGAACGTCTCCCTCGAGGGCCTCACGAGGGGTGCCGAATTCCACGGCAATCTCATCGGCAATCTGTCCGAGCGTCCTAGATCCGTCGAGCAAAGACCAAATGCGCGATCCGGTCTCGTTGAGACCGAGCATGCGGTGACCCTCGAAGTGCAGGACCACGGCCTTCCCCCCAAGCTCCTGTTGGGCCAATCGCGGATTCTGTCGAAAAACCTGATCGGCCCTCATCTGTGGGCCGTTGGATGCCGACGTGAGCAAGACGCCTCTCCTCCCTATCTCTTCGAACGGCTGCCGAGACTCCCGCACCCCAAGACCTCTGGCGAGTTTCTCAACGGCAGGCACTGCCGACACGAGTCCGCAGCCATCCACGGGGCAATCTATTCCGCGTGGCGCTCGAGGCAAGCCATCCCGTCGCAAGTTCCGGTACCCGAAGACGCGAGCGGGAGGGAAGCAGCGGGCCAAGTGCCGGTGTCACCGAAAGTTAGACGGGGAAGTTATCACGGATTGCCCTGGCCTGTCCAGGACTGTACGAAGATGTTCACTACCATTTTCAACTTGTTGACTTCGCCGCACTTAGCTGAGAATAGGTCCACTTCTAGAAAAAAGAGAGCCCGTGAGGGCTCTCTTGCGTTCGTTAGTTTTGTCTCGGATGAGGGATCAATCGAGCCCGATCGTAAAGCTTTGGGTCGTCGAGGCTAGGACCTCTCCGTCTCGGACGGCCTCGATCTCTACCTTCCACTCGCCATAGAGATTGTGGCGCGTAATCCAGGTGCCGCTGACTGGGAGGAGGACCTCCGTGTAGAGAGGACGACCCCTCTCGACGCCTACCGGTGCTTGGCGCGGTACGGGTTGGGTCGGCAGGCCGAGCCGGCTGCCGCGAGTTCGGACGGGAGCGATTCCGACGGGCGTCGGCGGTTCTGCCGGAGTCGGCGAAGGGGTTACCGAGACCGAACGGGTCCCGTAGAGCGAGCCGTTCGGAAGAATGAAGCGCGTGATTTGCGTAAAGGGCTGCCTGCCGAAAGTGCGTCGGTCGTATACGGAGAGGATGTGCAGCATGACGGTACGGTGGGCGTTGAACGGCCCGGTGGGAATCGAGGGGTCCGTGATCTTCTGCTTCGTCAGCGGAAGGATCGCTCTCGGATTCGTGTCGGTGACCACCGACGTCAGTGGCTCGGGAGCGCGCATCTCGACCTCCGAAGGGAGGACGATGCGGGAGTTCAAAAGCCGGTTCGTATCGAAGAAATGGGCCGGTTCGCCGGTGCCCGCGTCGGCCGAAAACCATACCGAAAGCAGCAGCACCGAGATGGCGGCATGCCGGAAGATTCTTCCGCCACTCGAAATCGTATTCTGTCGTGTCATCACAAGTTCCTCCGTGGAGTCATACAGAGAGTGCGTTCCACTCGGCGCTAGGGCCGTCAGTTGAGTCGGATCCAATGGATCATTCCGGAACTCGATCCCACGACGATTCCCTGGCTCAAGCCGTCGTTGTAATCGAAAGACGGCTCGCCGACGGTGCTTCCCGGCTCGACCGACCAGGAGCGATTGACGTTCCCGTTCTTGGCGTTGAGCTCGTAGAGCATGCCGTCACTCGAACCGACATATGCCGTGACTCCACCATTCCCATCGACATTGCGGAGCACGAGAGGTGCCGAGGGGCCGCTGATGTTCGCCGTCCAGTACTTGGAGTTGTCGAAGGTGCCGGTTCCGGGCTTGATACGAACGCCATGAACCAGGGTGTCGGTCGTCCACACGACCCAATATTCGAAGAGGCCGCCACCGATCGGAACGCGCGTGCTGATTTCTACGCCTTTGACCGGGCCGTCGCTCGTGTCGAAGCTGTCCTTCTGAATCAACGGCGAACTCTCACCACCCGTGCGTGCCACGGCATCGTAGAGATAGACCGTGCCGTCCCCTGTTCCGGGATCCGTTGCGCCGAAGAGCAGGCGGAAATCATTCGTCGTGCCGTAGCGGAAGACCACCGGTGAGGCGTCGACATTGCCGAGGCCCTTGATCTCGGAGTAGGGGGGCACGATCAGGGTCGGGCCGGTTCCGACGGAGAGAACGACGATCGACTCGTTGTCATCACCGTCGTTGCGGAAGGGGACATAGACCAGATTGTTGGTCGTATCCCGGTAGAGAATGCGAGGTGTCGCATTGGAAAGCCCGAGTCCCGGTTGCTCGCCGACATCCGTACCGTCGGCGTCCCCGTCGTAGCTGCCGTAGAAGGTCTGCAGGTCGTGAGAGTAGAGTAGGACCTTGTTGTCGTTGAAGGTGCCGTCGGCGTTCGTGTCGCCGCAGCGAGTCGCCACGAGCACGACGTCATCGTCCGCATTACTGTTCTTGTCAAATGCATCAAGGATGATGACCGGTCCGGCTTGCAGGAATCCGCCCGGGCATCCGGCATCGCCGACGACGTCGACCGAAGCATCGAGAGTTGCGGAGTCGTCGAGACTGTGGCGATAGAGAAATCCGTCCTGGCTGGCGGAAAAAGCGGTAAGGTCGTTGCCGCCTGCACTGATGTCGCCGACCATCGCCCTCGATTGAACGGCACCGCCCACGGTCGGTGGGTCCCAGCCTGCCCGTTGGCCGTTGCTTTCGGACATACGATGAATCAGGTTATCGTCTCCGATGGCGACGACGAAGTTCCCCGGCAGAGCCGATGGTGGTGCGAGAGCCGCCGCGGCCGTGGTGACCGCCCACTTGAAGAGGGAGGGATCCCTGGGGTATCCACGGGTTGCGACACCGGCGGCATAGTTGCGGCTCAGGTCCATCGCGAAAGCTCGGTAGTGATAGAGTGTGCCGTTGTTCAGCGCAACGTCTTGGCAGGAGGTGAGGTTGGGCGAGGTCACGCACGCGACCTCTGCGCTACCGACGACCTCGCCGACCGTGTAGCTCGTGCCGTCGCTCGGTGCATCCGTGACGGCGGAACCGGCTTGCCGGAGAATCAGTACTCCGTCGAAATCCGAGTCGGAAGGGTTTTTCCACTCGAGGACGGCTTGACTATCGCCGGATACTCCGACGAGGGCGACGACGTCCGCCGGGGGGGTCGACGTATCCGCCAAGAGGGATCCGAACGGCGCGCAGAGCAGGAGCGAGCCGACGAGAATCGCTTCGACCGCACGCTTCCGGCATCGAGATCGCAGATGAAGTTCCGCGATAGGGCGGGGCGCGAGTCGTTCTTCTTGGCAAGAAGAATGAAACGGACTCGGTGTTTCCCTTCCAATGTGAGTGAGCATGTTTGGATCTCCCGGTTGCTATCGGCCCCTCACCGTAGTGGGAGGGGGGCGTGACTTCGGTCGGCTGCGGTCACGATCTGGTGCAACCGCGCCGAGTGATCAATTCCTATCCGGGGGACGGCTAGGGCCGCCCCTCGGCCGCTTCCGGACGAATGGTCACGAGATGGGTCGTATGCAACACGCCCGCTGCGTGTACCGCTGCCCGGTCGGTCCTCGGAGGCATCTGCCTTCGATCGGTTTCAACACTCTCCGGTTTGCCCCCGGTTTGTTTCTCGCCGCGCTGCCATCCCGCGGCATGTCGTCCCCGGCGTCTCGGCTCTCGCCTTCCGGCGAGAGACTCAACGCTTTGAGGGCCCGATGCCTCGAGCAGCCGCCTCGACGACTTGGTCTCGTATCGTCAGTCTCGCATCGACGCCCAATTCTACCGAAGACCGTGAAGACGGTTCCGGCTAGGCGGTGCGTCTCAACAAGCCTTCCGCCGAACGATACGCTGAGATGACTTTCTCGCAACTCAAAGTTGACTGTTATTCTGATCGTGAGGTCGCTAGTCCGTGCCGTATCTCTTGCGGCTTTGGAGGAATGGTTTCACGCGCTGCCGGAGTTGTCCGCTATAGTGAGTGAGCAAGGCTGAATTCTCTCGGTGTGCGTCCCTGTTCGGCGCTCCATCGGCTCCTAGTGAAATGGCTTGCTTTTTGGGTGCTCAATCTGCGAGAGTCGGGAGAGATCCGAAAACGATAGCGCAGCGAGGAAAGGAGGGAGGGATCGACTCGAAGCGACCGGTCTTGGTTCACGTACTCACTCGCCTGGTCATCGGCGGGCCCACTCGTCCTGTGCTCTCTTCTCTCCAGTACTTCGCCAAGATGGGATGTCGTCCCGTGCTCGTGACGGGAGTCCCGGAGAAGGACGAAGAAGAATGTCGAGCCACGCTTTCGGAATATCCGGATATTCCCGTTCTGCGGCTGGCCTGCCTTCGACGCGCTCCGGCCCCGTGGTGCGATCTTCGAGCGACAGCGACCTTGGTTTCGGCGATTCGCCGACTCGGCGCACGTGCGATCCATACGCACACGGCCAAAGCGGGCGCGCTGGGACGGGCTTCGTCGCTCTTCGGCCGGAGCGGAAAAACCCCCTCGATTCACACGTTCCACGGCCACTCCCTGTCCCATGCCGCGTCCGGTCGCATGGCGCCGCTTTGGACCTTGCTGGAAAGGGGGCTGGCCCGAAGGTTGACCGATATGGTGATCACGCTCTCGCCGGCCCTACGGGCGGACATCGTTTCCCGTCTCGGCGATTCGGTCGCCGGCAAGTGCGTGGTCGTTCCCCTAGCGTTCGAAGGTCGTGCTTCTCGGCGCCCGATCGTTGGTAGCAAGCCGCCGCCTTGGAGGGAGCGCAGAGAAGGAGAGCGTCTTCTGGCATTCGTTGGAAGAGGGGCTCCCGTCAAGGGGCTCGCGCATCTCGCGCGTTCGCATGTCCGCTTGGCAGGGCTCGATCTCGAGGCGGCATCCCGCCTGCGCATCTTGATCGTGGGACCGATTCCCGAAAAGTTGCGGGCCGCGCTTTGCGAGATTCTCGCTTCGGCCGGATTGGTTGGGCGCTGGGAGTTCACCGGAACCGTTTCGGATCCGACGGTGTTTCTGCCCTTGGTGGATGCCGTCGTCCTGCCTTCTCTGAGCGAGGGGACTCCAGTGTCCGTTCTCGAAGCCTTCGACGCAGGATTGCCGGTCTTGGCGTCGCGCGTCGGCGGTGTCGGAGAACTTCTCGAGATGGATTGGATTCGAGCTGAGGCCGGATCATGGTCAACCCGGCTTCGTGAACCGCGAGGATTGCTCCTGCCGGCCGCCGACGAGCAAGCTTGGGCGCAGGGCCTGAAGACATTTTGCCTCACTCCCCACACCCTGAGC
>JALUUK010000334.1 GCA_027021395.1 Acidobacteriota bacterium | reverse complement strand
ACTCGGCCGAAGCGAGGTAGGAAGCGATTGCCTCTTTCGTGCGGCCGTCGAGAACGAAGACCTCAGCCATCTTGCGATGCCACTGTGCAGCCTTCTTGGGTTGGTTTCGAAGCTGTTCGCGATAGATCTCGATAGCGCGGCGGTAGTCTCGAGCGTTCACTGCATCGGCTGCGGTGGAGTACTCTCCCGTGGGGGCCTTCTTCTTTCGGAATATCGAGAACATGCCCAATTCCCCATTCGCCCGCCGCCGTCGCTGCCGGCGAGGCAAGAAGTCGTCCTGAGAGAATCTAGGTTCTACGGACCGGAGGGCAATCGCCTACTTCATCAACAGTGCGCGAATGAAGATCTCGACGAGTTCCTGGTCGTACTTTTTCGCACCGTCTGAACGAATGCAGCGCAGCGCATCGATCCCCCGCATGGCCCCCTGATAGGCGCGATCGGTGGTCATGGCATCGTAGGCGTCGCAGATGGCGTTGATTCGGGACTCGAAAGAGATTTGTTCCCCGCTCAGGGCATTGGGATATCCCGTCCCGTCGAGCCGTTCGTGATGGTTTAGGCACATGTCCAGTACGACCGGATTGGTCCACCCGCTATCCTTGAGTATTCGAAGGCCTTCTTCGGGATGCGATTGCATCAATCGCCACTCCTCCTGCGTCAAAGTGCCCGTCTTGTTGAGCAGTTCGGCCGGAAGGCGGCACTTGCCGGCGTCGTGCATCAGCGCGCCACGACCGATATCGGCAATTCGCGCCTCGTTCGAGACTCCGGCTGCTCTGGCCAATGCCACGCAATAGATCGCCACGTGCAGGCTATGCGTGTAGGTGTAGTAGTCATGCTCCATCATGGCGATCGCGGTATGGAGCGCCTTGGGTCCGGAGATCAAGTCGCAGAGAGATTCCGTCAGCGTGTCGACGCGTTGCTCGACGTCGTCTGCAAGCGGGTCGCCGAGAACGTCTTGCATCGTGCTTCGTGCGCTGTCCGTGAACAGCTTCATGCGCTCTTCGGAGCTGAGTTTCGGGTCGCTCAAGCGTTTTGCCAGATGCCGCTCGAGATAGAGCTTGCAGGTTGCCGCATCCTCGAACGAGACCAGCAGGGTGTCGATGCCCGACGAACGCAGCCTTTCTCGCTGCTCTTCCGCGAAGGGGAGTTCTTTTTTTCGGTAGAGAACCGGCCGCTTCGCATTGTGCTGGATCCATAGATCGAAGGTCAGCACGGATCCGACTTCGAGCGCGGAGAGGGCAATTTCGAAATATGTTCTTCCGGCTTCGGTCTTTTCGGTCACGAAAGTCCACCTCTCCCACTTCATCGGCTCTACTTCACCGCGCCTTGAGCCGTGTTTTTCGCCCCGAAGGCGGTATCCTCGGCGGTCGTTCGAGAACAAGCACGGGAGAAAGACATTGAGCGAAGAGACCAGACAGCCCATGACGATCGAAGCGCTGGTGAAGTGGCAGCAGCCCTACGAAGCGGCGCTTTCTCCGGATGGCGAGAGCGTCGTCTTCTCCCTCGGCGAAGCGGATTTCGAGCGCAGCGAGATTCGCACACAGGTGTATTGCGCATCGCTTCCTAGGGATGGGGAGGCGCCGAGCCATCGGCAGATCACCTATGGAATGCACGATGCGACGCAGCCTCGGTGGAGCCCCGATGGCGCGTTCGTTTCTTTCGTTACGTTTCGTCCTCAGCCGCATGAGAATGAAGACGACGATCAGCGCGAAGACGGCCTCGAAAAGCAGCAAGTTTTTCTCCTGCCGACCGAGGGCGGCGAGGGTCGGCGATTGACCGAGTTTCGGGAGGGCATCGAGGCCTATGTCTGGTGGCCGGATGGTTCCGGCGTTGCCGTCTCCGCGCCGGCTCCGCGAAACGAAGCCGAGAGATCGTGGCGAAGGCGGAGAGGCGAAAACAACGACGACGGCGTGGTGGTTTATGGGGATATCCCGTCGTGGGATGTCTGGTTTCAGCCGCTCGATGGGAAGCCCCGGCGCATCCTCGATGGAATCAAGGGGCTCGATGATTTCGACATCTCTCCCGACGGGCGATTTATCGCTTACTCGACCAACCACAGCGGTCGCGTCGAGGACCAGGACCGCTTCGAGGTGATCTTGCGGGAGATCGAGACCGGGGAGCAAAGGCGAGTCACTTCGGGACGCGGTGGTTCGGAAGGCGGCCCTCGCTTCACGGCCGATGGTCGCTATCTCCTCCTTTCGGTCTGGGCGGATCCTCGCCGGTCGATGAGCCGCCAGGACGTGCTGGCCATCGACCTTGGCGATGGAGCTTCCGTACCGCGCTTGTTGTTGGAAGAGATCGATCGCGACGTTGAGGAATTCGCGGTCATGCCGGACGGTCGGGTTGCGGTGCTCGTAGCCGAAGGAATGGAATCCCGCCTGTGGTTCATCGACCCGGCAAACGGTGAAAGCGAGCCGGTCGCATCGATCGGCGGGGTGATGCGCGAGATCTGTGTCGCCGCGAAAAGCGGAAGCGTGGCTTTCTTGCATGAGGATCGGAAGTCTCTTCCGGATATCGCCATCCTCGGCACGGGAGATGAGTTGCTCTTCTTGACGGCTTTCCGCGAGCAACTCGAATCACGGCGACTTGCCCGGCGCGAGCACCTGTGCTGGTCGA
>JALUUK010000333.1 GCA_027021395.1 Acidobacteriota bacterium | reverse complement strand
ACCGAAAAAACCATGCCAGAGCCTTTTCTCGGCTACCGGTAACCGACGCGTGTGATGTTGGCGGCGCCCTGGCAACGGACGAGGAACTCGATCGCGAATTCGTCGAAAGCTGCCGCGATGAGCTGCTGAGCCGGGCCTGGCAGGCCCTGGAGCAATTCGAACGCCGGACCGGCAGGCCGCTATTCTCGGTGCTCGATTATCGTGCCAGGAACCCGGACGCCAGTTCGACAGACATGGCTCGAGCTTTGACAGAACGGCGTCCGAACTCAGAGCCGTTCACCGCCGCGGGGATCCGCAAGCTGTTGCAGCGGGCGCGGGAGACCTTTGCCGATTTGTTGCTGGCCGAAGTCGCTCGGACACTCGATCGAACCGACCGGCACGCCATGGAGCAGGAGGTGATCGATCTCGGCCTGCATCCCTATTGCCGATCCGCCATCGAGCGGCGCTACCGCTAGGGCCTGGACATGCTGGAAGCCGCGGATTCGTAGCAAGAGCCGGCTCAGGCGCCACCCTCGATGAAAAATCCGGAAATCTTATCGAGAAGGGTTGTCACAAGTCTGTGTAGCCGTCCTATTTGTAGTAGTCGAGGCATTCGCCCAACCACCCGACGAGCGATACTGGGGCCAGGATCATGACGGGTAAACCATCCTGTCCGGACAGGGAACAGCTTCAGCGGTACGCGGCAGGCGAACTGGACGCCGAGAGCATCCTGGAGCTGAATCAGCATCTTTCTGCGTGTCCAGAGTGCGCCGACACGGTGCTTTCTCTGGCCAGGACAGACACGCTTGGGCGCAACCGGCCTTCCACGCTGCAAGTGCTAGCAGTGCAATCACTTACAGCCGGACAGTGGGTAGCAAAAACGGACCTCCTGTGAGATGAAGTAGGTGCGTAAGAAACACACTTCATTTCACCACGGAGGTCCAAGAATGATCATGACACAAAAAAACATCGCTGCCAAGAGTGAGCGTTTGCACGAGATCGTCGACGAACTGCTGACAATCGTCTCCGATGCGCTCCAGCAGCAGACTCCGGTCCACGAAGTCGAAGAAAAAGCATTCCGAACTTTGTTGAGAGCCGGCTTGGCGACCATTCAACTGCTTGTGGATTGTCTCGGCAACGGCGACGTCGGAGAGGTGTACCAGCTTCCGGATGGAAGGACGGTCAAACGTTCACCGCAGCCGCAGGCACGTCCTTACTTATCGATCTTTGGTCCGATCGCCATCGAGTGTTTCGTGTACGCAGAACGAGAGGGACAGAAGATAGAATTTTCCGAGGTTGATGCCCGCTTGGCCTTACCCGAAGGCAAGTTCTCGTACCTGTTGCAGGACTGGGACCAGAGCTTCGTCATGGAACAGCCGTTTGGCAAGGCAAGTCAAGCGATTGAAAAGATCCTGGGATTGCGGCAGCACGTCGATTCCTTGGAACGCATGAATCGCGCGATGTCTCAGCAGGTCGAGACATTTCACGCCATGCAAGCGCCACCTCCGGGAGAAGAAGAAGGTGCGGTTTTCGTGCAGACGGCCGATGGAAAAGGAGTTCCGATCCGCCGGTCGGCCGACGCGTCGCCGATCCAGGACCATCGTCATCAGCCCGGTCCCAAACCGGATCGTAAGAAGATGGCTACGGTGGGGGCCGTGTACAGTATCGATCCCCTCGTCCGCACGCCCGAGGATGTCGTCGAATCGCTGTTTCGCGATCCCGAGGCAGAGCGTCCGAAGCGGAAGCGTCCGCGTCCATGCCACAAACGGATGCGGGCGATGTTGAACCACGTCAATAGGGACGGAGACGAAATCAACGGCCGGGCCGCGGTCTTCGGCTGGATCGCCGGCGAGATGGCCGAGCGCAATGGGTCGGCTGACAAACCGATCGTGTGCATCATGGATGGCGAGCAGGCGTTGTGGGACGCACGCGACGTTTTTCAGGAAAATGTGGCCATGGTCGACGTGCTGGATTTGCTGCATGTCACTCCGCGGTTATGGGACGCTGCGGCACTGTTTCACGCACGCGACAGTGATGCCGCGGAAGCGTTTGTGCGGGAACGGGTGCTGCGCATTCTGCGTGGCGAAGTAAAGGCGGTGGTTCGCGGGCTCCGGCGGATGAGTACCACGCGTGGGCTGATCGGGAAGAAGCGGACCAACTTAGCGAAGATCTGTGCCTACCTGGAAAAGAACCGACACCGGATGCGTTACGACGAATACTTGGCCAAGGGTTATCCAATCGCCAGCGGCGTGATCGAAGGGGCCTGCCGTCACGTAGTGAAGGACCGTTTAGAGCGGACAGGGATGAGTTGGGTGCGCCAAGGAGCTCAAGCCATGCTGGAACTCCGTTGCATTCACTTGACGGATCAATGGGACGCGTTTGTGGAATTCCGCGTAGAGTGTGAAACGCAGCGCCTTTACCCATATCGAGATGCGCTCAAATCTCTGTCTTGGACGGTCGCCGCATGAAACGGTTGTCCGACGCTTGCCGAGGCTGCGTGGAAGGCCGGTTGCGCCCACCACGATCGCCAACGTCTGTCTTCGCGTTGTTTTTGGGACAAGCAGTGGAAACTTAGGGGATACACCGGAAGGTGTCAACACCAGTTTTTAAGGATGCATCGCACGAAATCTTTAGGGG
>JALUUK010000332.1 GCA_027021395.1 Acidobacteriota bacterium | reverse complement strand
GTGCGAAATCATCGCGATGATTTCGCCGGCGAGGAGAGAAGTACGAGATGAACGTTGAAGCGCAAAATATCGAGTGGAAGATCGACCGGGATGTCGCGTACATCAAGCTCGTCTCGCCTCCTCTGAACATTCTCAGCGAAGCGATGATGAACGAGATCTCCGGGGCGTTGGAAGAAATCGGTGCCGACGGGAATCTCAAGGCCGTGGTCATCGGGGCCGAGGGCAAGGCTTTCAGTGCCGGGGCGGATGTCGGAGAGCATCAGCCGGAGAAGGCCCCGGCGATGATCGCTGCGTTTTCACGTATGTTTTCGCAGCTCAACCGATTGGAAATACCGCTCGTGATCGCCGTCGACGGCGCGGCGCTTGGGGCGGGATTCGAGCTGGCGATGGCAGCGGACGTGTTGATTGCCACCGAGCGCAGCAAATTCGGCCAGCCGGAAATCCGCCTGGGCTTTTTCGCGCCGCTTGGAGTCGCGATCTTGCCGTCGTTGGTCGGCAGCGCTCGCGCCATGGAAATCACCTGCTCGGGTCGCACCTACTCGGCCGCAGAGGCCCGTGAATGGGGCTTGGTGGCGGAGGTCGTTCCCGTTGATCACCTCGAAGAGACGGTCGAGGCGCTGCTCGACGATTTTCGCAAGGCTAGTCCCCTCGTGATGCGCATGAACGTTCGCCAAGTCAAAAGATCGCGGCCCGTGGATTTTGAGCAGGCGCGACTCGACGCAGAGCGGGTCTTTCTCGACGAGCTGATGAGAACGGGCGATGTGAAGGAAGGCATTGCTTCGTTTTTCGAGAAGCGCCGGCCCGAGTGGAAGAACAGCTAGGAGACGAATTCATGCGAATACTCATAGTCGGTGCGGGCGCGCTCGGTGGACTGGTCGGAGCGAAATTGAGCGCGGCGGGCGAAGACGTCGTCATGCTGGAAATCAACAAGGCGCGCGCATCCCTGCTGAATGAAGAGGGACTATATATTTCGCAAGAGGGGCAAGAAGAAGTCTGCATCCCGGTACGCGTCGTCACGCGAGTCGATGAACTCGATCCGATGGATCTGATTTTCGTTTCCGTCAAGAGCTATCAAACCGAAGATGCCATCAAAGCGGTGCTGCCTCTGATCGAGGACTCCACTCGCGTCCTGTCGATGCAGAACGGGTTGGGGAATGCGGAAGTCATGGCCGATATCATCGGCCGCGAGAAGGTTCTCAGCGGAATCACCTATCACAGCATTCAGCATACGGGTCCCAATCGGCTGCGTTATCGGGGCGGAATCAAGCCGATTCAGATCGCCCCGCTCGACGGCGTCTTGACTCCGACACTCGAGGCCATCGGAGATGTCTTTCAAAAAGCGGGCCTCGATACGAAGGTCGTAGACAACATCGATCATTCGGTATGGCAGAAGCTCTTGCACAATGCCGTGGTGAACCCGACCTCGGCGCTTACGGGACTGACCTGCCGCGAGATGCTTGCGGATGAAGATCTCATGGATTTCATGCGCACGCTCTGCGGAGAGATCGTCGAAGTCATGCGGGCGCGCGGCATTCCGATCGTAGACGAGGACGATCCCTTCCGACCGGTCATCGGTTCGCTCAAAGCGCTCGGAAAGAACCGGCCTTCGATGTGGCAGGATCTCGCACGGGGTAACCGCACCGAGGTCGATGCGATCGTCGGATCGGTAGAGGTCGAAGCTCGCAAGCACGGTTTGAAAGCCGCTCACTGCTGGGCGTTGACGCGTTTCATTCGCTCGCGAGAGCGGCAGAAGATTCTTCGCAGAAAGGAGCTTCTGGAAACGGTGGAGATCGTATCGGCCACACCGCGCGAGCGGGCCGTTCGTGCTACGCCGCTAGGCGAAGGCGGCGGCATGCCCAGCGGGCGAGTGCCGCTGAAGACGACTTCGATGCTCAAGAAGCTCCTCAGAGAGCACTACCAAGGGCTGCAGGAAGCCGGAGACGATCCCCAGCGAATGGTGGGTTGCACCTCGGCGCTCGGTCCGGTCGAAGTTCTGCGCGCTTTCGACATGGCTCCCTATGTTCCCGAAAACCACGCTGCGCTGATCGGGGCCACCCGCCAAAGCGGGCAGTACATAAGGCGCGCTACGGCCGCGGGCTTTTCGCAGTTCGTGAATTCGGCGATGGCTTGCGATATCGGTGCGATGCTTGCCGGCGACAGCCCTCTGGTCTCTGCATACGGTGTGGCCGGACCGCCACGGCCCGATGTCGTGGTCTACAACACGAACAACGGTCATCCGCTGATCAACTGGTTCGAATACTACGGACGTCATTTCAAGATTCCGGTCCTCGGCCTGCACCCGCCGGCGGCGCTCGATCGTGTCGAACGCATCGAGGTGGACGTCGCCGTTCAGCAGATGCAACGCATGATCGCGCGGCTCGAGGAGATTTCCGGAAAGAAGCTGGACTACGATCGCCTCGCTGAGATCGTTGGTCGCTCGCGACGGGCGGCGGCGTTGTGGAGCGAGATTCTGGCGCTTGCGCAGAACGTCCCTTCGCCGGTGACCTTCTTCGATCTACTGATTCACGTGGCGCCGATGGTTCTGCTGCGGGGAACGCCGGAGGCCGTCGATTACTACCAAGCACTCAAAGCGGAACTCGAACATCGCGTCTGCGAACATCACGCAGCCGTTCCCGGCGAACGCCATCGATTCTACTGGGAAGGGCCGCCGATCTGGTGCGCGCTGCGCCCGCTGGCCAACCTTTTCCTCGAGAACCAAGTGGCCGTCGTATCGGCGACTTTCTGCGAGGCCTTCGCCTTCTCGGAACTCGATGAGGACAACCCGATCGAAAGCATGGCGCGCTCGTATACGGGCATCTTCCCCAACCGTTCCGATGACTACAAGGCCGCATATCTACGAGACAAGTTCCGAGCATTCGGCGTGGACGGTGTGATCTATCACGAAGGAAGGACCTGCCCGGAGCACAGCAACGTGAGGTATGGGCTAGAGGTCAGGCTACGGAAGGAGACCGGCCTCCCCTCGTTGGTGATCGAGGCGGATAGCCATGACCTGAGGCTGTTTCAGCCCGGGCCATTCGAGTCGCAGCTCTACGAATTCATCGAAGCGAGTGCGAGAAGTCGCAATTCCGGCGAAGCACTATCGACCTGAATGGTGAGGTGAGTATGTCCGAGAATCAGACAGCGAAAGTCGTCGGGCTCGATGTCGGATCCGAATGCATCAAGGCCGTCGTCATGAACGAGGATCGCGCGGTGCTCGGGCGATCCGTGACCCCCGCACGAGGACACTTTCAGGCATGCATCGAAGAGGCGCTGCGCGGCGCAATCGATGAATCAGGCGTCGATCGGGAGGATCTCTCCGGTTGTTGCGCCACCGGCTTCGGAGCAAGCTGCGCACCGAAAACGGCCATGGTGCTTCCGGAAACGACCTGCCATGCGCTAGCCGCCTACGCCCACAGCCACTCGGCGATGACGCTGATCGACATCGGCGCTAGGGATCCGCGGGTGATCGCGGTCGACGAGAAAGGGGGGCGTATCGAAAACCGCTCCGTCAGGCGTTGCGCGGTCGGAGCGGCCTCGTTTCTCAACTACACCGCCCGGCATCTCGACGTTCACCCGACACGTTTGCAAGAACTCGCGATCGCGGCCGACGGGCATGCTTCCGTGACCTCGTATTGCTCGGTATTCGCTTCCACCGAGGTTCTCGAGAGATTGCGCGAGGGAAGAAGCTGCGAAGAGATCGCCCAGGGCGCCATTCGCTCGGTCGCCGAACGGATCGCCGAGATCGGCGGTTTCGACGCACCGCTTTGGGTGACCGGAGGCATTGCCGAATATTTCCCCGGAGTCGTCAAGGTTCTTTCCGAACTCGTGTTCTTGCCGGTCGAAGTCGTTCCCAATCCGCTCTATGCCGGCGCATACGGAGCTGCACTCAAGGCTCTCGAGGGGGCGACGTCGTGACGAAGGCTCGGCAACGACGGCTGCGCTGCACCGCCCGCTTGAAAGAGGTGATGGGCGGGCACTTCAGCGCTTTGGCCAAGGCCTCGAAGACAGGCTCGGCACCCATCGCGTGGTGCACGAGCGTCGGTCCGGCGGAGATCTTGCGCGCGCTCGGTTTCGAGGTCTATTTCCCGGAAAACCACGGCGCGGCACTCGGCGCGAGTCGCATGGCCAATCGCGTGATGCCGCGTGCTCATGCGATGGGGTATTCGCAGGAGATTTGCTCGTACCTGACGAGCGATATCGGTGCGCATCTCGCAGGGGTCACTCCGCTCGCCAAGGCGGGGCTCGAGAGCATTCCCAAAGCCGACGTGCTCGTCTTTTCTACGAACCAGTGCCGCGACGTGCGCGAATGGTTCGAGTACTACGGACGAGAGTGGTCCGTGCCCGTCTTGGGGATCACCGCCCCGAGAAGCGTCGACCAAGTCGAACAAGCCATCGTCGACGATGTCACCTTTCAAATGGAAGCATTGATCCCTCCGCTCGAATCGATCGCCGGAACGTCCATGGATTCGGCGCGCCTTAGCGAAGTCGTCAAGCTGTCTAGGGAATGCAGCGATCTATGGAAACGATGCCTGCAGACCGCGCAAACCATTCCCTCTCCGTTGACTTTCTTCGATGGAACGATCCAGATGGGTCCGGCGGTCGTTCTGCGTGGAAGTGCGGAGGCGACGGCCTACTACCGCGTCTTGCTCGAGGAATTGCAGGAGCGCGTGGCCGGCGGCGTTGCGGCCGTGGAAGGCGAGAAGTATCGGCTTTTCTGGGACGGAATGCCCATCTGGGGGAAACTGAGCGACAACAGTACGCTGCTTGCGGAAATGAAGACATGCGTCGTGGCATCGACGTACTGCAACAGTTGGATCTTCGATGCGCTCGATGCGAGCGATCCTCTGCCTTCCATGGCACGAGCTTCGCTGGAACTGTTCATCGCTCGCTCGGAAGGAGCAAAGCAGTGGGTGCTCGAAGAGATGATCGAGGCATTTCAGGTCGACGGCCTCGTTTTTCACGACTCGCGAACCTGTCCCAACAACTCGAACGCGCGCTACGGCATGCCGGCACGTTTGCAGAAAAAGACGGGCGTGCCGGTCTTGGTGATCGACGGAGACCTCAACGATCTTCGCTGCTACTCAGACGAGCAGGCGCGAACGAACTTCGAAGGCTTCATCGAGCAGATCGCCGATAGCAAAGCCTTTCGAAGTCGGGTCGAATCATGACGATGGATCGATTCTACGGAGGAATCGACTCCGGATCTTGGAATACGAAGGTCGTGTTGATCGACGGTGAGGCAAGATTGAGGTCGTCGGCGATCGTCCGTACGGGCGCCGATATCGAAACATCGGCCGCAGAATGCTTCGATAAGGCGATCGAACGCGCCGAGACGGATAGGTCGAACGTCATATCCGTCTGGTCGACCGGGTTCGGCCGTCACAGCATCGATTTCGCCGAGGACCGGCGCACCGAGCTCGATTGCCATGCCCGCGGGGTGGCTCACTACATGGACGGTCCGTTGACGATCGTCGATATCGGCGGCCAGGATGCGAAGGTGATCCACCTCGATGGTGAAGGGCGGCGGTTGTCTCACAAGATGAATCGGAAATGCGCTGCGGGGACGGGAAGTTTTCTCGAAGAAATCGCCTTGCGTCTCGGCGTGGACATCGAGAATTTGAGCGATTTGGCGGCACGTCACGAGGAAGAACTCGAACTCGGAAGCTTTTGCACGGTTTTTACGTCGACCGAAGTTCTGGCCCTGATTCGCCAGGGGAAAAAGCCGCCGGATCTGGCGCGCGCGGCCTATCGGTCGTTGATCAAGCGAGTGACGGAGATGGCAGTGCTCGAAGGCTTGGTCGTGGCGACCGGTGGGGTGATCGCACACCACCCGGTGGCGCTCGAGATGATGGAGTCCATGGCGGATTGCCGGGTCGTCGTGCCGGAACATCCCCAAGAGATGGGAGCGTTCGGAGCGGCGCTAGCCGCGCGCAATGCGTGCTCGAGGGTCTCGAAATGACGACGCCGGCAGAGCGCCACCAGCGAGCGGGCATCGCCGAAGCCGCGATACGTCGTGGCGACGAACTCGCTTGCCGAATCGATCCCATCGATTGCCGGGAGAACATCGCAGTACTGCTGCAGCGCAATGTCGCAAAGTTCGCATCGAAGTCCATCGTCGTCGAGAAGAAGGAAGGGATCTTCGACGCGACGAGTTGGGGACGATTCGGCGTCGATGTCGTTTCCTTCGGCTCGTATCTGCGCCGGAGGGGCGTTCGTGCCGGCGATCGGGTGGTCGTTCTGTCGCGAAACCGTCGTGAGATGCTGACCACGGAATTCGCGCTGATGTGCATCGGCGCGATTCACGTTCCCATCTTCGCAGCCTATCCGAGCGAGCAGGTACGGAAACTGATCGAGCACGCCGGCGCCCGGGTGGCCGTCGTCTCGGATCAAACGCAGTACGAGAAGATCGCCTATGGCGATCGGATCGAATGGGTGATTTCCTACGACGAGATCGATCCGCGAAGAGCGCACACCGAGCGCTGCACGACCTTCGCGGCGGCGCTGGAGGAAGATTCCTTCGACTCGATGGAAGACCCGACCTGCCGCGATTTCTTGCAAACGGCGATGACGATCGACCCGAATTCACCGGCCTTGATGATGTACACGTCGGGTACATCCGGAAATCAGAAGGGTGTCCTGCTCAGTCACGACAATATCCTCTCGCAGCAGCGCGCGATCGCACGTTTGTGGAAAGTCGACGAAACGGATCGCTTCCTCTCCTATCTACCGTGGCACCATAGTTTCGGCGGAATCTTCGAGAAATACATCGCGCTCTACAGCGGAGCGGCGCTTTATATCGATGACAGTTACGGCAAGGATTTCAGCAAAGTTCTCGAGAATTGGAAGCTGGTCCGGCCGACGATCTACTTCAGCGTGCCCAAGATCCACCAAGATCTCGTCAACCACGTGCAGCACTGCCCTGAAGACGAATCCGCTGTTTTTCACGACGGCTTCCGCTTCGTCTTCACGGCGGCGGCGCCCCTCCCTGCCCATGTTTCCGACTTCTATGCATCGAAAGGCATCCCGGTCATCGAAGGGTGGGGTCTGACGGAGACTGCGCCTTGCTGCACCCTGACCGACATGGCTCGAGAACGAAGCATTGCCGGCATGGTGGGTCATCCGATCCCCGGAGTACGCTTGAAGCTGGCGCCGGATGGAGAGATTCTGGTCAAGGGGCCGAACGTGATGATCGGATACCACGCGGACGAGGAAGCGACCGCGTCGGCATTGCCGGGTGATGGATGGTTTCATACCGGGGATTTGGGAGAGTTCGTCGGCAAAGGGTTGAAGCTCGTCACGCGGAAGGATCGCGTCTTCAAGATGCTCAACGCTGAAAAGGTCGTACCGACGATCATCGAGAATCGACTCGCCGGGATGGATCCCTATATCCAGCACGTCATCGTCATCGGCAGCGGCGAGAGCAAGTTGGCGGCTCTGGTTTTTCCAAACTTCGCGGCGATCGCCAAGGAATTCGGTACGAATCGAGAGGCGGCGGAAGAGAAGGTCAAGGCCTCTTTGCGCCGAACTTTCGAGCGTTTCAACGAGCAGCATGCGGTCAAGTACGAGAGGATTCAGGCTTTCGCCGTCGTCAGCAAAGAGCTGACCATCGAAGAGGAAGAACTCACGCCTTCGATGAAGGTTCGCGTAAACAACGTGCTCGATGATGCAGAGGGCTACATCGACGCAGTGTACAGGCCGAGAGAAGAATGCGATTGCCTCTTCATGAAGAAGGTGATGCGCCTTCTTCCCGACTCAACGAAGTGTTTTCGAGGAAAGGACCTGACGCTCGATCGTTGTCACGAGTGCGGTCCGTTTATTTTGGGCGAGCACAAGTCGTCTCGCTCCAACCGTCGAGAGGTATGAGCGATGAGTCCTGCGGCGAACGCAATGATGAAGGCATGGGTGATGAAGGCGGTAGGCCGGGATCTCGAGTATGCGGAGCTTCCGATGACGCCTCCGGCGGCCGGGGAAGCCATCGTAGAGGTTGCCGGCTGCGGCCTCTGCCACACGGATCTTTCGTTTCTAGATCACGGCGTAAAGACGCGCGCCGAGCTGCCGCTGGTGCTCGGCCACGAGATCGCCGGCATCGTTCGCGAAGCCGGAGATGGGGTCGACTCGTCTCTGCTCGATCGTCCGGTGATCGTGCCTGCCGTGCTTTCCTGCGGGGAATGTGAAGTCTGCCGTGAGGATCAGCGCAGGATTTGCGCTGCACAGATCATGCCGGGCAACGATCGCCACGGCGGCTTCGCCTCGCATGTCACCGTGCCGGCTCGATATCTTTGTCCGGTCGACGACGCGCTGCTCGAGACGCACGAACTCTGGCAGCTTTCGATCGTTTCCGACGCCGTGACCACGCCCTTTCAGGCGATCAAGCGCTCGAAGCTTCGAAAGGGCGATCTCGCGGTTTTCATCGGAGCCGGCGGCATCGGCATTCATGGCGTGCAAATCGCCGCCGCAGCCGGTGCGGCGGTGGTCGCGCTCGACGTCGATCCCGCCAAACTCGAGATCGCGCGTGCCGCTGGTGCGAGCGCGGTGATCGATGTGCGCGACAAGCCGTTCAAGGAAATCCGCAAACAGGTTGCCGCCGAATGCAAGCAAGCCGGAGCGCGTCGTACGCAGTGGAAGATCTACGAAACCTCCGGTACGAAATCCGGCCAGGAGACCGCTTTCGGACTGATCAACCACGGTGCTCGCGTCGCCATCGTCGGCTTTACGATGGATCGCCTCGAAATACGCTTGAGCAACTTGATGGCTTTCGACGCGACCGTCACCGGCAACTGGGGCTGCGATCCCGCACTCTACCCCGAGGTTCTTTCTTGGGTTGCCGACGGTCGGATCAAGCTCGCGCCCTACGTCGAGCGCTTCCCGTTGGCTGAGATCAACCGAGTCATCGATTCGGCCCGCCGCCACAAGCTGGAAAAACGCGCCGTGCTCACCCCCTAAGCCGAAGTTCCAGTCTCGCGACATCCTACGGATTATGGGCGGAGCGTGGGATATCGAGACTGGAACTTCGGCTTGGCAGCTGTCCAGTTTCGGGGGCCACGTTCTGCGGCCGCCCGTCGACGACAGCGGTCGGGCGCTCCTCGATGGCGACGATCAAGAGAGGCCCTGGATCTTCGTCTGGGCGGCGCGACAGCGGAGCCCCACGTTGACCACGACCTACACAGCCCCTTCACGATCGGATCGTGGTCCTAGAAGGTGCAGTACATGCTGAATGAGGTCCGGTCGATTGATCCGGTCTCTGAGCGAGTGTTCTTCGCTGGAACCGACGAGGAAGGCGAGAAAGTTCTCCTTAGTGCGCCCTTTGCAATGGTCGCGATGGGTCAGTGAGTTCTGCTCTCTCTCGGGTTCTCGCCGTACATTCCTGAGCATCCTCCTGAAGTATCGGCGGACGCATCTAGTCATCGACCTCGGTCGCGGTCATCAAATCCGGCGTCAGGGTGCTCGGGGATGTGACGGTGCAGGCGGACGGTGCCGACTGCCGGATCGCTAGGCAGATAGGGAACGAAGGGACTCAGAGATGAAACACGGACCTCTCATCGGAGCGCTCCTGATTTCGGCTACCGTCATCGGGGCGACAGGCTCCGCGTCGCTAGGTGGTCAATTTCTCGGACTTGCGAGTTAGGTAGAAATAGACTAAGCTTAGTCTAGTCGAAAGTCGCTGCGGTTCGGGGAATTCGAATCAGGAGGATCGGCATGGCGGTATTCAACATTCACGAGGCCAAGACGCATCTCTCGCGACTGCTGGAACGGGTTCTGGCTGGAGACGAGATCATCATCGCCAAGGCCGGGAAGCGCATTGCACGCCTAGTTCCGTGGCGGGAGACCCCGCCACCACGGAAACTCGGTTTGTACGCCGGTCAGGTCGTCTTGGCGGATGACTTTGATGATTTGCCCGAGGATATGAATAGAGCACTCGAGGGCAAGGCAGAGTGAAGCTTCTTCTGGACACGCACGTACTACTCTGGGCGCTCGCCATTCCGGATCGCCTGTCTGCAGAAACAGCTGGAGAACTGGTGTCTCCGGCCAATGACGTCTTTATCAGTGCCGTGACTGCTTGGGAGATTGCGATCAAGCAGTCACTGGGCAAGCTGGATCTTCCAGCTCCCGCCGAGACCTGGCTTCCCGATGCGGTCGAGCAATCCGGGTTTTGCTGGCTCGCCATTCAGCCGGAGGACGCGCTGAGAGTTGGCGGCTTGTCGTGGCACCACCGGGACCCATTCGACCGCCTGCTCGTCGCACAGGCACTCGCCGGCTACATACTCGTCACGCGGGATGACACCCTCGCCGAATACGGTGTCGAAACGATGAAGGCATGACCCGAGAAGGCAATGTTCGCATCTCGAGACTGCCTATCTTTGCTGGACAATCCAGAAGAGAGGTGTGTCAGAGTTCTCGAGTCCCAAGTCGGGGCATCGAGGAACCACAGGTATAGATTTCTCCAGCATTGCGCGTCTGCCCGTTCTCGTGCGCCGACATGGCCCGAAAGCGGCCGCCGGAGATTCGTCGCTCCGCCATCCGTGACTGCTCGATGGGCCGATCCGCCGGCCTGAGGGGTTTTTCCGGTGGATCGCGTTTGCTCTCTCGCGGGTGAAATACCCGGGAGAGCAACGTCATGCGCACTGAGCGATTCGCGAAGATCTGGTCTGTCTTCTGTCTCTTGGCCCTCGTTTGCCACTCGGATTCGATGCGAGGTGCCTACGCCGCGGAGCCCGAGCCGAGCGCGGGCTGGATGGAAACCATCGAGCAGCAGATCGCGGCTTCCGAATACGAGATCACCTGGCAAGAGCAGAGCGTGCTGGGCGATCTCGACGGTGCCTATCAAGCGCCCAACAGGGCTCAGAATCTGCGCACCTACTTCACGCGGGAAGGCATCCGAGTGGTCCGTCGGAGCGAGGCCGAGCCTTCCTGGGAGTGGGCGCTGTCGCTGATCGGCGTCGGGCGCGGGGCGAGCGTCTCGCCCGTCGGCGAAGCGCGCTTGCTGCCGAGCGGCAACCGCATCGATTTCGAGCGCGGCGGCATCGTCGAGTGGTATGTCAACGACGAGCGCGGGCTCGAGCAGGGTTTCACGTTGCAGGATCGCCCGGCGGCGGCAAGCAGCGGCGGCCTGCCCGCCGACGGGAACGCTTCCGTCATCTCGAGCGACGGCGCCGCAGAAACCCCCGCATCGCTTCCCGGCGGCCGCGCCTTCCGGCGAGGCGAGGCCGACGAAGATCACGCCTTCGTGGTGATGGCGCTCGGCGGCTCGCTGTCTCCGGTGATCAGCAGCGACGGTCAATCCATCGACTTTCGTGCGCCCGGGGGCGCGAACGTGCTGCACTACTCGCAACTCGTGGTCTTCGATGCCGAAGGGCGGGAATTGCCCGCCAAGATGGAAGGATTTTCCGAAGCCGGCATACGCGGCCTTCGTATCGTCTTCGACGACCGCGATGCACTCTACCCCGTCGTCATCGATCCCTTGGCCACCACCGCCGCGTGGACGGCGGAAAGCAATCAGGCAAGCGGCCGCTTGGGTATTTCGGTTTTCACCGCCGGGGATGTCAATGGTGACGGCTATTCCGACGTGATCGTCGGCGCCTACCTCTACGACAACGGTCAGACCAACGAAGGGCGCGCTTACGTCTATCACGGCTCGGCTTCGGGGCTTTCGGCGACGGAGGCTTGGACGGCGGAATCCGATCAGGCTTCGGCGGAATTCGGCTGGGCCGTCTCGCTTGCCGGCGACGTCAACGGCGACGGCTATGACGATGTCGTCGTCGGAGCGCGCTACTATGACAATGGAGAAAGCAAG
>JALUUK010000331.1 GCA_027021395.1 Acidobacteriota bacterium | reverse complement strand
GCCGCGGCTGTCGGATATGGAAAACTCGGAACGATCGCCGCGTAGATCGACTTTGCCGAAAAAGTCGCGAAAGACGACTTCGCCGCCGTCGAGCATGGAACCGATGGTTCCGTAGCAGTCCACGAGTTTGTAGTGCGTAGCCTCGCCTCGAAGCATCAGATTGCCGGCCGAGTCGATCGTTACGTCGGAATCATCGAGATCGAAAATCAACGGCCAGTTTTCGATGCTCGCAGCGGCTCCCCGGCCGGCTTCGCTTGCGGCACCCTCCGATTCCTCGGATCCTTCGGATTCTTCGTCGTCTCGCCCGGCTCCCAATCCCAGAAGACTCACCTCGAGATCCGAACCCCGAATCTCCAAACGTTGACCCGGGGCGATGACGATGCGAACCGCCAACGCCGGGGCGATCGATTCATCACCGTAGGCTTGCGCGATCTTTATGGAACCTTCCTCTTCGCTGACGAGCGCGAGCCCCTTCGTCGAATCCCCTCGATCGAGATCGGTGATCTCGGCTCGCGGCTCGGCATCGTACTCGATCTCGATCTCGATGCTTCCGCGATGCAGATCGACGACCGTCGACTCGCCCGTTAGGGGAATGACCGCCGGAAGCTCGACGGCATCGCCGAGGGAATGTCCCACGGTCGAAAAGAACAGCATGAGAACGGCTGCGAACCTCTGTCCAGACATCATGACCACATACTAGCTCGAATCCGCTCGGATGCCTGCCGTGGCCTCAGCGGTGGGTGCAGGGCTTCACCGAAAAACGACTCAAGGCGAGGGCGATGCCGGAAGTTGCCGCCTCTTCATGCGACGGTAGAACATCCAGAAAAACACCGCCAAAGCTAGAACGAAAAGCGCCGCGAGAGCGGCCATGAACACGCTGATCAACGAGCCGAGCAGCGCCGTGATGTCTTCGAGCACCGAAATGAACGGAGCGGCAAAACCGACCGAAGCCATGTTGGAGACGACACGAACCTTCGCCTTGGCGAGGTGAACGCCTCCGGCCGTCGTGCTGCCGACGATCAAGCCGACGACCGTTGCGGCAAGAGGAGAGACTTCTTCGAGCGAAGCCGCAACGACGACCGTCCCGGCCAACGGCCGGACGACGGTCTGGGCTACGTCGAGCATATGGTCGATCACCGGCACCTTGTCCGCGAGAACTTCGACGAACAAAGCGACACCGAAAGTCACCAGAGCCGGTGTCGAAGCCATCCACTCGAATCCTTCGTTCAGTGGAACGGCACCCCCGAAGATCAAGTCGAGCGCACCGAAGCGGGTGGCGAGCCCCACGACCAGCGGCGGAAGAAAGGCCCGCAACCCGCAGCAGGCCGCCAGCGAAATCCCCGCGAGAATTTGAATGACGAGTGCCAATGATCCGTCCAACGGCATCTTTCACCTCTCCGGCACCATACGCACGAAGGACGCCGAAAGTTGCACTCTTTCCGTTCCCCGCCATCGGAGCCCGGCTCGATGCCGTTCGGGCGGCGACCCCAAAGAGCGCCTGCACCTCGCGCAGACGCTCGAACGACGAAAACGCGCGGGGTTCTTCGTGAAAACACGGATTATACTCGAGCGCGTGGAAAGCTCCTGCGAATCGATGAAAGCCCTGTTGCTGAAGGCGGTTGGGCAACCGTTGGCCCTAGAGCGGGTCCCGCGGCCGCGTGCCGGGGACCGCGAGCTTCTTTTGCGCGTCCGCGCGTGCGCCGTCTGCCGAACCGACCTGCACGTCATCGACGGAGATCTCGCCGAGCCCCGGCTCCCGCTGATCCTAGGGCACGAGATCGTCGGAGAAGTCGTCGCTCGCGGACCGGAGGCCGAGCGTTTCGACTTGGGGGACCGTGTGGGCGTGCCGTGGCTCGGAGGATGCTGCAAACACTGCACCTTCTGTCGTAGCGGGCGCGAAAACCTCTGCGACCACCCCATCTTCACCGGCTACGGGAAGAACGGCGGCTTCGCGGAATACGCCGCAGCCGACCAGGACTTTTGCTTCGCGATCCCACCGAAGTTCAGCGATACCACGGCCGCCCCCCTGCTCTGCGCGGGCCTGATCGGATATCGGGCGCTGCGCATGGCGGGAGACGCCGAGCGTTTGGGCATCTACGGCTTCGGGGCCGCCGCACATCTGATCTGCCAGCTCGCCGTTCATCAGGGACGAAAAGTCTTTGCCATGACTCGAGAGGGAGATGAAGCGGGGCAGGAATTCGCCCGCACGCTCGGCGCGATTTGGGCTGGAGGATCGGAAAGCGAACCGCCCGAGGAATTGGATGCGGCGCTGATCTTCGCGCCCGTGGGATCGCTCGTTCCAAGGGCGCTCTCTTTCTTGGCGCGCGGTGGAACGGTGGTTTGCGCCGGAATCCACATGAGCGAGATTCCATCGTTTCCTTACGAGGCACTTTGGGGAGAACGCGCCATCCGGTCGGTAGCCAACCTCACGCGACGTGATGGAGAAGACTTTCTCGCGCTCGCTTCCGAGGCGCGACTTGATGTCCATACCGAAAGCTTCCCCCTCGAAGAAGGAAACGAAGTCGTGGCCCGCCTGCGACGCGGAGCGATTCGCGGAGCCGCCGTGCTCCACCCCGGATCGCTCTCATGACTTTGAGCACCAACGATCACGATCGCGGCGCCGCAG
>JALUUK010000330.1 GCA_027021395.1 Acidobacteriota bacterium | reverse complement strand
GGGGTGCTCTTTCACGCGCTCGGTCGTCATACCGCACGCTTCGTAACCCACATGGGCCTCGACGCGGAAGCCATCGACGAAGCGAGTCGAATCATCGAAGAGGTCGCGGCAGGGTGATGAGGCGTGTGCGCGCTCGGTGCTCGGTCAGTAGAGGTCGAGAGGATTGAGGGGAGCGAAATCGCGGCTGAAAAGGGTTCTGCGGGCCTTGGCCGACAGTCCCAAGACGATCTGAAAAGATCGATCGGCATAGCCGGCGGTTCTGCGAAAGGAAAATCCGGCTCCGATGCGTACGCGGTGGGAAGCACTCCAAAGAAATTCGCCGTCGAGCGTAAAAGTCGCGCCGTCTTCGGCGAATCCGCCGTGATCGCGTTGTTGCTGATAGCCGAACGATCCACGCCCGCGGAAGATGTAGGCGCGGCCCTCGCGACTTTGTAGATGAGCGGCAAGGCCGGTTTGGACGAGACTTCGGGGCGAGAAATAACCGCCGTCGCCGATGCGGAATCCGCTCGAATCCTTCGAGAAGCCGTCGAGATAGAGGTACGGCCCGGCGGCGAAATGGTCGAGCTTGGGGATGGCCGAATTTCGGGTCAAAGCGGCATAGAGCGAGCGTCGTTGGTTGGCAGCGACACGCAATCCATCGAGCGCGCTCCACTCGAGGCGTGCGCTAAAGCCCCAATTCCTGCCGATACGGCGGGAATGATCGATGATCACTCCGGTCTGCAGCACACCGCCCCAGGCAAGTCCCGTCTCCGGATCGATCGATCCGGTATAAGAAAGCAGAGTCTCGCGCAGCGGCCGCGCCGACACTTCGGCAGCCCAGCGCGGTGAGGAAGTCTCGGCGCGGGATTCGCTTTCACGTATCGCGCCGATGCTGAAGGTCGGTCGCGGGGGCGCGGCTCCGCCCGAAGGCGTTCTGCCGACCGATGCGTACCAGGAGGTCCAGCCCTCTCGGAAAAAGCGCAGATCCACCTCCACCCCTTCATCGAGCGTCGTCTCGCCGTTGTCTAGGTGCACGCGGTCCACCCGCAAGGTGAGCGATCCGAGCGAGTCGACGATCCATTCGCTGCGAAGCGCCGGCGTCTTCTGAAGAACCAGAAAAGACGTTCCGCGCGCGCCCGACTTGGTGCGCGAAGCCAGATTCAGCGATCCGGAAGCGGAGTCTAGTGCCGACAAGTCGTGCTGATCGGGCGAGGCGCGACTCGCCGCAAGCAAGAAGAGCTTTCGTGAAGCTTCCCGTTGCGCACGATGGCGATTCCATCGCATTGCGATCGGTCCGGACAAGGTCTCGGCGAGTTGCGCGTATTGCATCCAGGATTCGCTCGCGGAAAGCGATGCATCGAGACCGTCGGCAAGTTCGCGATCCGGTGTTGCGCGATAAAGCGCTTCGAAGGCACGGGCCGCTTCATCGAACTCCCCGAGCTGAAACAGACTCCACGCCTTCGCGCGAGCCTGCCCTTGCGCGATGCCGCCCATCTCTTCGGCGCTTTCGAAGTACTCGAGCGCAGCGAGATAGTCCTGCTCCTCGAAAGCGATGTCGCCGCATTCGCCGTAACGCCGCTGCAAGAGCGCCGCCATTCGGGAAGAGCGCGGACTCCATTCTCGAAGCAGCGAGATCTCCTCTTTCGCGCGGCCGAGTTCCTTCAGCGATCGGCTCAGGCCGAAGGCTGCTTGTTCCCGGCGATTCGACGACGCGCTCCAAGAAAGCGCTCGTTCGAACCATGCGGCAGCTCGCTCGTGCCGGCCGAGCCCATGATGAGTCCAACCCGCAAGCATCGCGATCTCGTCGTCGCGGCGGAGAATGCTTTGATCGCGAATCTCATCGATCTTTTCGAGGATGCGTTCCCGTCGAGAGTGCTCCGACTCTTCGAAGATGATCGAGCGGAAAACATCGTAGCGGAAGTCCTGAAAGCTGCTTTCGGCTGGTCCTTCTTTCGACGTCGATTCCTCCCGTCGGAGCAGGTCGATCATCGCCGAACTTCCGAGATGCGTCCGTGCCTTTTCGAGCGTTGCGAGCCGGTGCCGTGCGTTCTCGCAATGGGGGATGATGCTGCGATAGACCATCAGCGCATCTTGGGGGGCTTGCTCTTCGACATAGGCCCGCGCGAGATTCCACAGCAGATCGATTCGCTCGCAGCCGAGTCGCTCGGGATGGGTTTCGGCAAGTCGAATCAGCCGTGACCATTCCCCGTTGAAAACCGCCTCGTCGATGGATCGATCGAGACGCTTTTCCTCCAACACTCGCAGGAGATCCCGCGGTGGTGTCCAACGGGGAAAGGCGCGCGACATGTCGGCCATGGCGGTGTCTACGGCATCGAGTCGTCCGGAAGCCAAAAGCTCCCATAGCGGTCGCTCATCCGGAAGGTGATCCGCCGGTGTGTCGTTCCGTTCCTCGCATTGTCGAGTTTCTTGGTCGGGGACGGGAATATCCGGGTCGGGCATCAAGAATCGTTGACTTCGAGGCAGAGCCCGGACCAAGTGGACCTGGGGCAATGCGCGATCATAGGTCCAACCGGAATCCTCCGGAAGGGGGCGCGAAGATAGGAAATCCCTACGAGTGCTGCGCCTGGATATGGGATTTTCGAGAACGGGTCGCACGAAGGCGCCCGGGAAGGTTTCGCGAATCTTC
>JALUUK010000329.1 GCA_027021395.1 Acidobacteriota bacterium | reverse complement strand
GGCCGGCAACGCCCCGGGAACGAACGATGGCGCTGCGGCGGTCTTGGTGACCTCGGCGGAGTACGCCGAGGAGAAGAACCTCGGAGTGCTGGCCCGAATCGTCGCCTCGACGACGGCGGGATTGGCTCCGGAATGGGTCTTGATGACGCCGGAACCGGCCATTCGCAAGATCTTGGAGATGACGGGGTGGTCCCCCGAAGAGGTCGACTACTACGAGATCAACGAGGCGTTTGCGGTGCAGCAAGTCGCGTTGGCAAAGGTTTTGGAGATTCCGCGGGAAAGGCACAACGTGCACGGTGGAGGCGTGGCGCTCGGGCATCCGATCGGTGCGTCCGGCGCGCGTTGCCTTGCCTCGCTCGTCCATGCGATGAAACGCCACGGCAAGCAACGGGGTATCGTCTCGCTCTGCCTCGGCGGCGGAAACGCCGTGGCGATGGCCGTGGAAAGGGATTGAAGCGGCGGCTGCGCTGGGTCTTGATGGCTGTTTGCGCGGCCGGTCTGCTGCATGCGCTCGATCGCGCCGTGGCGGGAATGCTGCCGCCGTGGCAGGCGGCGTCGGTCATCGCGCTCGGCTTGGGCGCAGCGTGGCGCCTGCCGCGCGGAGGTCGCGGAAGCGGGTGGCTGTTTTCACTCTGGTGCGCAGTCGCCCTGATCTGCTTCGGTATCTCTGCACTAGAGGGAGTCGAAGATCGAGCGGAGCGGCTCCGCGTGGGAATCATGGGAGGTGGCGCGTTTCTTGGGCTTTCGATTCTCGGGCTTCATGCTTGCACCCCGGAAAGAAAAACCTCCCCTGCGATGATCGAGACCCGCGACATGACCAATGAACGCCGAACACACAGGAAGACGAAGCCATGAAAACCGAAGAGACGAAGATCATTGGAGTGGTTGGGGCGGGGCAAATGGGAGGTGGAATCGCTCACGTCTTTGCCCAGGCCGGCTATGAGGTCGTGATGCACGACATCGATCGGGCGGCAACCGATCGAGGTCTTGCGATGATCTCGAAGAATCTGGATCGCGGTGTGGCCAAGGGGCGCATCAGCGAAGATGAAAAAGCGACCGTTCTCGGCCGCATCGCCCCTTGCACCGATCTCGGCAAGATGAAAGACGTGGACTTCGTCGTCGAAGCGATCGTCGAGTCGCTCGAAGTCAAAGAGAAGGTCTTTCGCGAACTCGACGAAGTGACGCGTTCCGAAGTCGTTCTGGCTTCGAATACGTCGTCCCTACCGATCACGCGTTTGGCGTCGTCGACACGACGGCCGGAGCGGTTCATCGGTATGCACTTCATGAATCCGGTACCGGTGATGCAACTCGTCGAGGTGATTCGCGGCCTCGCGACGAGCGACGAGACCTACGAGAAGACCAAGTCCCTTGCGCTGAGCGTAAAAAAGACCCCGGTCGAGGTCAATGATTTTCCGGGATTCGTGGCCAACCGCATCCTGATGCCGATGATCAACGAGGCGATCTATGCGGTCTATGAGGGTGTCGCCGGAGTGGAAGACGTCGATGCGGTGATGAAGATGGGAATGAATCATCCGATGGGGCCTTTGACCTTGGCTGATTTCATCGGACTCGACACCTGTCTCGCCATCATGCGCGTGCTTTACGAGGGACTCGGCGATCCGAAATATCGACCGTGTCCGTTGTTGGTCAAATACGTCGACGCCGGCTGGCTGGGCAAGAAGGCCGGCCGCGGTTTCTACCGCTACTGATCGGCGTCGATGTTCGAAGGACTCGATCCGGCCGTTCTGGCCATCTGGTACGTGGCCTTTCTCTTCTCGACCACGGCTCATGAGGCAGCGCATGCGCTCGTCGCCCGTTGGGGTGGAGATGATACGGCTCTTCGGGCGGGTCAGGTGACGCTCAATCCCGCGCCGCATATCGCTCGGGAGCCCTTCGGGATGGTGTTGGTCCCGCTGCTGGCCTTCGCGAGCGCGGGCTGGATGATCGGCTGGGCTTCGGCTCCCTATGATCCGGTCTGGGCCGAGAGGCATCCGCGACGCGCGGCCGCCATGGCGGCCGCAGGACCGGCGGCGAACTTCTTGATCGTCATATCCGCCGTCATCGGCCTGCGCATCTTGGTGATGAGCGGAGTGTGCATCGTGCCCGAGGGCGAGTTGGCATTGGATCGCTTGGTCGTCGCTGCGGCGCCCGAGTCGATATGGCTTTGGGTCGGTCGTTTTCTTTCGGTTCTCGCCTCGTTGAACCTCCTGCTCGGAGTCTTCAATCTGTTTCCGCTGCCTCCACTCGATGGTGCAGCCGTCGTCGAGGGCTTAGGAACGTCGAGAATTCGCGCAGCCATGGCGGGCTTTCGCGCGATGCCCGGTGCAGGACTTTTCGGATTGTTGGCGGCCTGGATGATCTTTCCCAAGATCTACTTCAAGCTTTTCCTCTTGCTGGTCCTCATCGTTCATCCGGGAACCGACTTCGAGGTCTTCTGATGCCCGACAAGAGTTGGACGCTGCTTTCCCGGCGCTTCGTTTCCGACCACCGCATCTTTCGCCTATTCGAAGATCGTTACCGTCTCGAGACGGTCGGGGACGAGCACGACTATGTCGTCTTGGAATCGAACGATTGGGTGAACGTGATTCCGATCACCGGGGAAGGGAAGGTGGTGTTGATTCGACAATACCGGCACGGCGTT